>JBCBTQ010000112.1:0-17909 GCA_039818605.1 Cyanobacteria bacterium J06639_14
CGCGAATACATATCCAGATTTTGAAATTACGCACCAGCTTGGTGCGCGAATTCCCTGGAAGCATAATTGCCTCATTCTTGACAAGATCCAAGACTCTGAGGAGCGCATCTGGTATATCCAGCGAACTATTGAAAATGGCTGGAGTCGAACAATTTTAGAGGCCCAAATTGAAACTGGTCTATACCAGCGTGAGGGTAAGCCCGTCACCAATTTTGAACGAACCTTGCCACCGGCCCAATCAGAGCTGGCGCACGAGACCCTGAGAGACCAGTACAATCTTGAATTTCTAACGATAGAGAAAGACGCCAAGGCCCAAGACCTGAAACGGGCTTTGATGGAATACATGCGGGATTTCCTGCTGGAGCTGGGCCTGGGATTCTCCTTTGTTGGTCAGAATTATCACTTGGACGTAGAAGGGAATGACTTCTATGTGGATATGTTGTTCTATCACTTCAAGCTGCGATGCTTTGTCGCCATCCAGCTAGAGATGGGTGAGTTCAAGCCAGAGCATTCAGGCAATATGAACTTCTATCTGATGGCGATCGACGCCCAGGAACGTGGCGAGTACGATCAGCCAACCATCGGCATCATTCTCTGTAAAACCAGGAATAAGACGATCGCTGAGTATGCTCTAGGCAATCTGCGAAACCCGATCGCCGTCTCCACACACAAATTACCCAGCCCCGAGCGCTTGCAGGCGGAGCTGGGTAATGCTGTTCAGAGGATTGAGGGGCAAGCCGACCCCTGACCGGAGCTTGAGTTTGTGCCTGTGCTCTAAGGGGAACAACGGAAGGCTTCCTAATGTTTAAGATCACACTTACAGGCAGAACGTAGGAAAAGACTTATCAGTTTGAAAACTAATTATAATTACAAAAGATGTCTGAACACCGAAAAAGAGATAAAGTTCAAGAAATTGCCGAGAAGAGAAAAAACAAGAAATCTAAAGGAGATATCGCAAAACAGCTAAACCTATTTAAGGGGTTTTACTCTGATAGCTGGTTTAGTATTCCTGATTATTTTCCAGAAGGAATAAGTGAGCGATGGGCGTTAATACTTGTACGGTTAACGGGGATAGAAGAGATTCCTCAAATTATTGAAATCATAGATTTTATAGACCTAAATATAGATGTAAATCAAGAAGAAAGTACTGAAATTATTGAATATAAAAAATCTCTAAAAGCTTTTCCAAGACATGCTTCCGAAGAAATTTTTCGATATATTCCTATAGGCTTGGTGACTTGTATTGAATCTTATTTTAGGCAAGTTTATATAGATTTGGTGAATCAGAGAGAAGATTTAAGACAAAATGTTAAACGTCTTTTTGAAGGAGGTAAAAAAATTTCTGTAGACATAGAAATGCTGCTTAATATAGAAAAAGAGAGAATTACAGTTGGAGAACTAGTGGAACACGAAATGTCAGTTAATAAGTTTCGAGATATTGAGTATGCAATAAAAAAACTAACAGGAACATCTCTCCAACATTTGCTGTTTGAAGAGATGAAAATAAATCCAATAATAAATCACAGATTATCTCAACCTAGTTTAATGGTGTTTGATGAGGAGTTTTATGAGAAAAAACTTTTCAGGATTAGTGATAATATGCTTGTCTTTGAGACAAAAGAAAAAATTTGGGACGAAATGCAGTCTAGCTTGAAAAGCATCTTTGATTTGAGGCATAAACTGGTTCATGAGGCGATGCCAGTATTGGTAGAACAAGAATTACAGATTATTTCGGGTGCTGTAAAGCAAGTTCCTCTTTTTCTATTTTTGTCTGAATGCATGGTTCAGAATACGCTTCTCAAGTAATGTTCCTGAGGTTGTCTGAAACTGTTTATGAGGAGATGAGTAGCCAGAAGGGCATTTCAATTAATGAAGCTCTAGTGCTGCGTTTGCAGAAACTTTATTTAAACCTCATGTTCAGCAGAAGCTTTTTCAAGCCTCTCATAAACTTTTCTTTGATAGGCTCCTGCTACAAAGGGGACGGCATTGCTGTAGTATATTTTGCCCCGGATATCTTCGACGAAAAGAACAGCATTAACCTTTGCATCTTTGTCCCAATACTTGTTTATCAAATTCCTTGAGTTTACTTCTAACTGTGAAACTTCTTTCTCTGATTCAAAGTCAATAACATTTGTAGAATTCGCTGCTAAATCTGATTTTTCTTCTGGCTCTTTCATTACTAATTCTATAGGTTCACGTATACCTTTTGTAATATAAACAGCTAAAGTTGCAGGGGTTTTTATGGCAGTATTAAGTCTTCCAGAATTTATTATTGATGCGGAAATAAAGAATTTCGAATTATTTTCGATTAATTCATCTTCTATCCTTTTGATTTTCTCTTCCATCTCATAAAGACGGTAGTTAGGTATACTGAGCCTGTTTAATCTAAGATTCCCTCTTTCTAATATATCTTCCAAACGTTCTTTAAGTTTTTCGTATTGTTTTTTACGACCTTCTGAAGTACTGAACAAATCTATGTTTCCAGAAGGATTAATTGGGGGTGGTATCGGAGTTAAACGAGTAAATGGGTGTCCTCCAGAAGCTTGACCAGAAATTTTTTTGTAATCCTTTTCTGAAAAGTTATCTGAATCAATTTCTTTTAGGTCATTTAGAATATTTTCTAGTCTTTTGACTTCAGGAGGAAAGTCCTCAACTTCCTGTTTAATCCTTGAGAAAAAGTTTCTGAACTCATCAATGTCGCTGAAAGTAGAAGAATTATTTTCGGGGCCAGCAGGAACATTGGGATAATACGGGAGTATTGATAATCTTAATGAATTCCTTGACCTTGAGGATTGTGAAGGTAGAAGTTCAGGGAAGTCTTCTGCCAAGGTACGGAAGTCGCTGTAGTCATATATATCTATTCCATTTGAAAGAGAAAGTTTACGCTCAATGTAATTGATTTCGACCGACAGATTAGGTTTTGCAATAAAATATTCTCTCCATATCGCTATTCCTACAGCTATTACAGAACTAATAGCCAAGCTTATATATGGCAGATAACCACCGGCCCTTGCCAGTATCAGTGCAATAGAATATCCAACAAGAACGCCAATTAAGAATGATATAAACACCCCAAGTAAACGCATATAAAATTAGAACTCCTTAAATATACAAATACTAATGTACAAAACCAGGCTTTTATTTTTACGTTTGTTAGATTAAATCTTCAAAGAATCTCCGCCTTCCCCAGGCGTCCCCCAGCCTCCCGCCTTCCCGTCCTTGGAATCCCAAGAACGCTCCGATCGCGCTTCCCCCATGTCACCTCTATGGGGATTCCCATACACCTACTCCCCACCCGATCGCGCCCGTCGTGCCATTCCCCCCAAACCAAACGACAAGCCCCAGGATTCCGGTCTCCTCAGCCGGAGCCAGGTAGCCGGATACCGGGTTCCCGATCGCGATTCTGTTGCGGGGATTTCCGTTTTACCAACTTCGGCAGTAGCCAGTATGGAATGAACTCTGATGCCGAGCACTGGAGCCGGGTTGTTGTGCCGGTTGAGTGGACGCCGCGATCGCGCTAGCGACATGTTCCAAATTGTCAAGATACATAAGGAAAATAAAACATGTTATTTTTATGAAACATGTTGCTTGATACGGATTTCTTATGGTTTTGGAACAAGTTTTACTCTTAATACATGTTCTAATAGGTAAGGATAAAGAACAGGTTTTAGTGAAGCTTCAAAAGTATTGGTATATAAGGGTTTCAGAAACATGTATTATTTAGATATAGATATAGATGAGGAACATGTGTTTTATTTTGAGTAATAACATGTATTTTACTGGGGATCGATAAGATATTTATATACATGTTCTAAAAAAGTGAATGATGAAGATGTTTTATACATGTTCCAGAGCGTTATGGCTGTAGAAATTTTCTACAGCCATAGCACTCTGGAACATGTATAAACATCTTTATCGTTCACCTTTTAAGAACATGTATATAAATATCTTATCGATCCCCAGTGAAATACATGTTATCATCCAAAATAAAATACATGTTCCTTATCTATATCTACATCGAAATAATACATGTTCCTGAAACCCTTGTATATCAGTACTTACAGAGCTTCACTAAAACTTGTTCTTTATCTTTATCTTCTAAAACATGTATCAGGAATAAAACTTGTTCTGCAATCATAAGAAATCCATATCATAAAACATGTTTTACTAAAGCAACATGTTTTATTTTTCTTATCTGCCTTGACAATTTGGAACATGTTGCTAGCGCGATCGCGGCGTCCACTCAACCGGCACAACAACCCGGCTCCAGTGCTCAGCATCAGAGTTCATTCCACACTGGCTACTGCCGAAGTTGGTAAAACGGAAATCCCCGCAACAGAATCGCGATCGGCACCCCGGTATCCGGCCACCAAGTGTCCTGGGAGTTTCCCACAGCACTTTCGCGATCGCGACTTCGGCTACCTGGCTTCGGTCCTGGCGGGCCTGGAATCCTGGGGCTTGTCGTTTGGCTTGCGGGTGAGGACACGACGGGCGCGATCGGGTGGGTGGTGGGGCTCCTCGGGATCCCCGGGCATGATTCTAGTGGGCTTGGGGAGGCTGGCTGGAGTCAGCAGTTCACCTGGAAGAGAGCGAGGGGGATTTTCGGGTCCGTCGTGCAGACCTGCACATGGGAGCCTGGCGGGAGATTCGGGGCGTTCTCGGGATCCCGTGGACGGAGCTGAAACAGTCAGGCTGTCTCAGCTTGGAATTCCCTGCTGGCAGCGGGTTGAAGCGCGATCGGAGCGTTCTTGGGATTCCAAGGCATGATTCTGGTGGGACGTTGGGGGAGGCTGGCTTGGAATTGGGGGCTCCTGCAAGGAGAAAGGTCAATAATTAGTTAACTCACTTCTTCTCTCGATGGGATCTCTTCTTCGTCATCTTCTGGAGGAGTTCCTGCAGAAGGCATTAATGCCTCAGAGATTTCTGAATCGTCATTTTCTTTATTGATTTGTCTGCCCGCTACAAAAACTGATACAAGACCGACTACTCCAGTCGAGCCAAAGATAGTGCCAGATACAGGATGATCTGCCAAAACAGCAGTCAGCCCCGCAAATATACAAATAGCTCCAATAGTAAACCCTAAAATCTGCCCTAACCGTTTTTCGTGTCTAGCCGCCTTTAGATCCGATATATGGGTTTCCACCATCTTGCTCTGTGTTTCGTGGCGATGTTGCTGCTCTCTCTCGGCCATTTTTAAAATTCTGTCAGCAGCATCAGGATGAGCATTATTGTATTGTGCAAGTATTTGAGGTGGTGGCAAAGGGCCACTAAAATTCAAGGATGCGGCTGTTACCTCTATACGACGCTCTTGTTTACCATTACCTTGTTCCTGTACAAAATCATCTCGATTCAAAGCATCTTGACTCTCAGAAGTTAGTTCACTCATTCTTTAAGTCTGCCTTTCTTATGTCGTCTAATACATCTAAAATATCGCTTCCTACCCTATCCCAGTCAGATGACATTGCTTCAAGATCAGAATCAAAGCCTGAGAAGTCTTCTACACCATACCCAGAAAAACGCTTATTCACAGGCATAATGTCCATGACAGACTCCATACCGGCAAGGAAATTATTTTTTTTCTTCTTGTGATGCTGCACTCTCTTATTTTTAGATATTACATCGGCATCAATCCTCGGTGGATTCATGCCTTTAGCAAAGCTTGTATAATAATTTTTCATGTCAGACATAGAAACCTCCCTATTAGACCTTGCTAAAGGTCTTAACCCTCTTCTTGCTTTTATCCAAGGAAGCTCACTATGCGTTAGTTCTTCAAGGTAATAAGGAGAGCAGTCTCCATACACTTGACAGACCATTTCTAAAACTTCTTTTTCCCGCTTGGAAAGAACGGCAAATTCTTTAGTGTTCTTTATGCTGCCGCCTCCAAATTTCTTATAAAACTGATAGACTCTAGGAATAACTGGTCCATGAACCCAGGCTTCTATTTTTTCGCTAAAGAGTGGTCGTCCCGAGAAAACAAGATTCCATGCTTGTGAGTAATATAAAAGCTTCTGGAGTTTTAGTGGCGTAATAGAATAAACACCTTGATTTTCTAGTATTTCAATTAAAAGGTTGGCTATTTTTAGTGCGCTTTGCATGTTACTCCAATACCTAAAGCCCGGACTGCAGAGCTTGCTGGATAACTAGATGATTTTTGTGCATGGCGTGCACCTGGCCTTCGATCCTACCAAACTCCGTTGGCTCTTGTCACAGACATGTAAGCTTAGCTAAAGTACCCCTCAGGCCACTCATAAGCCCCGTAAGCAGCTTCAGACCACTTAATAACCGATAAATCTTTCCCTACATTTTGCCTGTAGGTGTGACCTTGAGCGTCGGTATAGGCTTCAATCTCCTCATTGTCGTCAACAAACTCATTGATAGCCCTTACATTGCCCTTAGCAATCTTCCTCAGTGAACCCTTATTGATGGCAATCTGTTCTTCAAAGGGGCGACCCGCGTTATATTCCTGAATCGCTTCTACAGTGCGACGTAAGCGCTCCTCAAAGGCTCCACGCTTTCGACTGCCAATCAGCTCGGTATTGGGGATTGAACGAGGATCGTTCACCTCTACCGCAGGCTTTTGAACATGGGGATAGACGTGAATTAGCTCAACATGAGTTTGGGTCTTTAGTTCCTCAATATGTTCCTGAGCAATCTGTAAGCGTTGCTTTAAGCGCTCATTCTCGACTTTGTATTGTTCGGACTGTCGAGCACTTGCAATGGCTTGAATAATGCATTCCTTGGTAGTCTCCCCCTCGAACAGCTCGTGCAACTGTTCAACAATCTGCTTGTCAAGCGTTGGCCGTGTGCTGGTGCGACTCTTAGGTTTGACTTCTAACGGCTCATCCTTTCGGATGCCCTTGGCTGTGACTTCACGACCTTCTGAGTCTACACAGTAATAATCGTCGTAGTTTGCGGCTGTCCCTTTACTGTCGTGGACGAGCTGTAGCTCAACAAAGCGTTGCAGTTTCTGTCCTTCCAAAGCGTAGAGGTGATAACCGATATTAGTGCCAGCAGCTCTGAGGTTATGAGCGCTTAGCTCGGTCTCAGTGAAGGGGGGCTTGATGATGTCACCATAGACGCGATTCACAGCGCGATTGACAGTGCTGTTTTTGCGGCTATCGATCTCTGAGGGGCTTGATGTTTTCAGCTCAAGGATGTTTGAGTCTCTACGTACTCGGCTTAGAGCGTCGATAAAGAGGGCGGTATCCGTCAGGCACCAGATCTCAGCTTCGGTCTTCTTACCCCGTTTTTTAAGGGCTGTTTGGATGCTTAAGCGGTACTTTGAAATAGCTTTGAACTCGGCTAACTGGATGACGTCACTAGGCCGTGTTTGAGAGGCCATCAACAACCCCGCCACCACTTCTCGCCAGTCCTCAGACTTAAGAGCAGCTTCAGTCGCTTCTAGAGCTGCATCCATGTCGAACGGGGTGGAGTTGTCTTGATCAGCATCGGTCTTAGCTTTGTTCTGCTCTCTACGTACCGCGTAGTCCTCAGCAGGAGCCATCATGTAGTTCATGGCTAGGTGCTGCTTCACAAGTCCCTTAGCGGTCTGTCGTTCAACGGTTAGCCCCTCAGGGATAGCATGATCACCAAAACAAGCCTGTATTGCCTTGCGGTATGCGCTCATATAACTGGTTCGAGCGCTAGCACCTGTGTACTTTTCTAGAAACCAGGCTAATTCATCCTCACAAAGCTGTTTCACGGTCTTAGGCTTAGTTGCCTGTACCAGTTTTGCTAGAAACAGTGAAATACGTCTCTGTACAGTCTTATTGGATCTCGTGAGTGTGGCGTATTGGTTGAAGTCAGCAACCTTTTGAGCATCGTGTGTAGCGGCGGCAGTCGTCATTTCAGGTGACCTTTCAACTTGTTCTATATCACCATTATAAATAACATGTTCTTTAGTGTCAACTTTAGGAACATGTTTTTTCTGTCGGTTTGCTAGCACTTTGCTAAACATGTTCTCAGGCATGGCTCATGACCTCCTTGCCCAGTGCTACATATTCACCCCACGCAATACGGGCGTAAGAGTCGCTTACACGATTAACAGGCACCCCTTCTAAGGCCGCTTTTTGGTAGGCTACGAACCGCCTTATGGACTGCTTGAAGACAGGGATACCGGCACCCTCTAAGGCTTCTCTAGCTTGCTCTATCGTGCCTCTCTGACGACTATCCACCATTGTTAGAGCAACTCCATAGCTTTGTAGGGCGCTCAGGCTATCAACAGCATTCAAGACGGCTTCAATTGCCATTGAATCAGCCGTACAAGGAAGCACTACCAGGTCTGAACCTGCTGAAAATTCTTCAATTTCAGCCTTGTCGGGGTTTCCCTCAGTGTCGATGATGATGTGTTCTTTTCCCTGAGAGGCTTTGGGCGCAGCCATTAAGCTACAGACTTGGAATGGTAAGTCACCACGCCTGCCCCAATTAAGAGCGAATTGATTCGGATCGCCATCGACAAGCAAAACAGTTTCTGACGCTTGAGCGAAATAAGCGGCTAGGTGTACGGCTGTTGTCGTTTTGCCGATGCCCCCCTTAAATCCGGCTACAGTGATAATCACGGTTTATCTCTAGAACATGTTTTTAAGGATAACTGAAATTGAACATGTTCTATTTTTGAAATCCTTAAAACTGCAAGAGGGCAAGAGTGAAAAAGGATTAAAGAGTCCTCGGGGCACGACACATAACTCGAAAACCGATAAAGCTGCTGCGGTAGCCAGGGTTATAGGCGTCGCGAGAGGCAGAGCGGCAATACCTTGGATAGTTGCCCCAGGAGCCGCCGCGAACAACACAATACGCTCCTTGGTCATCGCTTAACCAAGCATTTCCATCTTCAGGCGCTCCCTCATAGTTACTATGCCAATGGTCTAGACACCACTCTCCAACATTGCCATGCATGTCATGCAGTCTAAAGGCGTTAGGAGGGAAACGTCCTACTTTCGTAGTCTGCCTATGCCACCCATTGCAGTTAACCTGTTCCCTAGAAATTGATTCACCAAAGGAATAGGGGGTTTTGGTTCCAGCGCGGCAAGCATACTCCCATTCTGCTTCGCTAGGCAGGCGATATTCGTCCCCAGTGTGCTTAGACAGTCGGGCACAGAATTCGACAGCCTCGTGCCAGCTAACTCGTTCTACAGGTAGTTTGTCTCCTGAGAATCCAGAGGGATTAGGAGCAAGTTCCAAATCCACCACATCTAACGATGAAACAGCTTGCCATTGAGCCTGCGTCACCGGGTATTTGCCCATCCAGAATTGAGGTACGGTTACCCAATGCTGAGGTCTTTCGCTGTTATGGCTATCCTCTTCCTCCTCAGGAGAGCCCATGAGAAACTTGCCGCCCGGTATTTTTACCAGCTCTAGTTGAATGCCATTGCCCAGATTCACGTTGAAAGAAGTGGCTGCAACCCTCTCAGGAGTAAGTTCTCCAGTAGGTTCAGTAATAGCTTTAGCCGGTCCAGGAAAGTGATGGGCAATGGACTTTACCAGCCTCTCAAAACCATCCTCTTCAAAGTAATCTAGCCAGTGATAGTCCCGTAGGTTGATTCCATACTCCTCTTGCCGTAGCTCAGGTATTCGACAATCATCTAATCGCAGCGGAATTAGATAGATTTTTCCAGGCGGCATATCCGCGCATTTATTCAAGGCCATCCTGAACTCTCGCTGGATATACCCTTGCTTAGCTACTGATTGCTTAGACAGGCAGGCAATGAAAATGTCACTATTTCTAATCGCCTTCGGAATTTCTTCACGCCATTTTTGCCCCGCAAGTAAATCCATCTTGTCTAGCCAGGGCTCATATCCTTGTTGTTTCAGGCGTTTATACAGCTTAATTACGGCTTGCTTATCTTCACTAGCATGGGCCAAGAAGATCCGAACCTTCTTGGATTCAGTAGGGGCAGGCATCGGCTAATATGGAACTCTGAACATCAGTATCAAAAAGCGATCGCGGCCTGGACAGTTAGCGATCGCTTTTGCTTTCTTCTCTCTATTAAAGCCGTGATTAAGCTAATAGCAAACTTGCATGGAAGATTGACATATGGATTGAATAATACAGAACGGGTTCACTTTAGCGAGAGTATCTTCTCCAAGATGTTCTCGGCATAATTTACCAGCCTTACACTAGCCCCGTACCAGTTCTAAACTAAAACCCACAAGAGACAAAAAAGCATCGGTTAAACCGATGCTCATAAATGAAACATTTCATGAAATCAATGGTTTATCTGCCGCCTGATATGTCTGATCCCGTTTTGGGGACAGTTGCTGAATCAGGAGGACAATAAAAACCTTGGCATTTCACGTTTACTGTTCTCGAAGGACACCGCGAGAATACCTGCTGTTGCAGGCAACCAACTATGATGACCATAGTTAATGGCAGCAATCCAAGCAGAAGGCGGGCCTTCATAGTGCCCTCCTTAGCTTTCGCCCTGAATTGTCTTGATTAGACAACTAATCGCTCTGACTAAGTGAATCAGGGCGATCATGGACGAAATCTCAACACCACTTTGCAGAAGTGTTGGATTCAAGCTGAACTCAAAGCTGCCTAAGTCAGACGAGCTGTATTGTATAAACACAACTTGCCCTTCTCCAGCACCCTGAGAAGAGTGTTTGCTCATTGGTTTGCCTCTGAGTTGAGAACAACATCAGTGGGATAAGCCAAGGCAAGCTGAGAATCGCGACAATTGCAAAGCCGCTCTGGCATTTACCCATCTCTGATGAGTAAAGATATCTGGTTTACAGAATCTTCATCTCCATGAATACACACACAACCCCCTGCGTCAAGACGTAGGGGGTTGTGTTCGCAAAGGCTCTTTCAATCGAACTTTCGGAGACAAAGTCTCCGAAACCAATACTGTCAGAGCGGTTTTGCAATTGTCGCACTAACAACATATGTTATTGCGTGACAAGATTCATGTACTCTTTAGGCCACATAATTGGCAGAAAAGTGCAAGGCGGATTCTTTCAACAAGGCGCTGGACATCTTTCAAGGCCACTGGAGTTGTCAGTCGGGGATAGCAGCTTGAAGAAATTTCCGATTCTTATGGATATTCAGCCCATCGTGCCAGACTTCAGTCCCGGCCCAAAGCTCGACTTCAATATCGGCGTCGAATTGCTTCCACAATTCTTTTTCAATCAGGTAGCAGGCCCGCTTGGCCGGGATCGGCTCCAGCCCCTGTACCCGGAGGATCAACCTGGAATCCTGTACCTGGATGTCCAAGTTTTCGGGGCTGGCGACCTGGCTGGCGATTGCCTGGAGCTGGCTGGCGAGCAGAGTGAGGCAGAAAAATTTGTGAATTGAAAGGCTTGTTCCGTGAACCATTTTTTTGGAACTCCTGAAGATTGTGTGCTGCGATTCAATCGAGAAATTTCCTGATGGATTTGGGGCGGGAACACTGGATCTAATAATTTTTAGATGCCGGAATGACGGGTTAGCAGTGGCTTGAATACGGGAGTGATCCGGAAGCTTGGAAAGTCTGGGGAGCGGTGATAAGTTTCGCTATTATCTTCCCGCTTGGATTAAAGTATGGTTGGTGGGATTATTAGCAGGGAAGTAAAACGTTTTTGGTTTCAATGCTTTATTCATCGCTCTCAACCGCTGCGTAATAGGTTTTCGCACCCATCCTTTTATCGTGTTTAGGGTTTCTGCAAACCAATTTGCGCTGCCCTTTATGGGTTCCTGACTTGACGATGCCACCCGATTTTAAGGACACCCCGCATATTGGGCATTTTTTGGTGGACTCCTTGATGCTGGTGGACTTCGTAACCGTTGCTGAGGAATAATTCTGGCCTCCACCAGCATTACGCATTTCCTGCGTTGGTGGACGCTTAGTGGCCCCCTGTTGGACCCCTAATTGGACCCCACCCCCACTCTGCAACAATGCTTGGTCTAGGCTCCGAATCTCACCAAATTGATGAGCATCAAAGTTCTCGAATTCGTATTGTTGAGTTGGATCTAGTTTGTCAAAACCAAACTTACCTAATGGGGGCAGTTCGATGATTTCTCGTTTGGCTTTTGAGATAAATAAAGCTGGCCTATACTTCCTAGCCTCATCAGTAATTGCATCATTCTCCTTATCGCACCAATCGTAAACAGTTCGGTAGTCTGAGGCTAATTTGGCGCTTTTCGTTTGGTCAGTACCATTTGCTAAATAGTCAAAAACATTTCCTTCCACAACTATCTGAGTCAGGTTATTAAAGAATGCCTTATCAATGGTTTCTGACTTCATCAACTGCCTTACGTTAGGCGTTTGAGTGCAGATGATGATGCCGATATTAAGGTGCTCACCTTCCTTAACTACTTTGGCGATGGCGTCCATTAGCAGCTTTGCTTGTGATATTTCTTCCCCTTCAAATTCGATTTTGTGCAAGTTGCGATCGCTGACGGTGTTGTCCAGTTCATCAACGCAGAAGTAAATCCAAGGGAATTCAACACCCCGATTAGTCTTTTTGGCGCGTTGCCGAGTATTGATGAGGCCAAGGATCTCGAACGCCAGGGCAACCGCATCATCGTAAGACCGCCACTTGGGGGCGATGCGCCAAAAATCTTTGCGGCTGCCAGCGCTGGGGTCATAGCGGCGTATCTCAAATTTCTCACCCTCAAGCAATTTCGCACCCAAGATATTCCGCACAGTAGGCGACTTAGAGCCCCCTTTGTTGGCAGATACCCGGAAGGCACAGACCCCCTTTAGCAGGGCTTTGAATTTGGAATGCTTGAGCCAAAGCCTGTCAACTTCGTCACGAGTAACTTGCTTTTTGAAAAGACGCACAGACGCTTTGAATAGCAGTCGTTCTGAGTCATACTCAAACGTCACCAGAGATTTACTGTCAAGCTTGAATTGAAGCTCTGCCACGTCGCCGTTGAGCGTACTCAAAACCTGCTTAACAGGCTCATGATGGCGCTGGGCAAAGGTATAGGTTTCAATGCCTTGATCGGTCCGTTGGTGCCGTTCTACAGCATCCAGAACAACACCACGGCTCAATGCGTAATTGATAAGCACATTGCCGCGATGGAAGCCATAGGAGCCCGGAAACGTGCGAGGCTCTTCGAGCTTGACGATTTTGGAGCGTAGATCCAAAATCGCCCTGTCTTTATTCTCAATTGATTCCTGAAGTTCTACGACCTGAGCTTCAAGTCGCTCTATCAGCTCGCTTTCGTCAAGTTCGTCTTGCAACTGGGATACAGTGGCCCCAAACTCCCCCTTAATAGCTTGCAAGTCTGCCAGGGCGCGATCGCGCTCACTAACAGCTTCATCGTAATCACCCTGAAATTGCTCTAACCGTTTCAATACCTCCCTCTCTACCCTTTTTTGGATGTGCGCGGGTTTCTTTTGCTCGAATTGCTTCACCAACTGCTGATACTTGGCTTGCATTTCAGCCCTGGCCTTGGCCCGTTCGTCGCCCTTCTCTAGCTCGAATAGGGCTTGTAGGCGATCCTCGAATTCGGCTTCCCATTCCTGGTTGTCTATTTCGAGTTCGCCAATCTTCGAGTTCAGGTCAGCAACCCGCTTTTCCCACACCAGCAATTCGCCTTTAGTCGCTTCTAGACGGGCATCTAACTGCTTAGCGTAGGCGATTGCACCCTCATGCACTTTCGAGGCGTGAGCGCTACGCTGCTTCTCATCCTGAAGCCTCTCCTGTACCGCCTGTACTTGCTTTTTGAGCGTGAAGCACTCAGCCTGCAAGTCATCACGGGCACGGGTGGCAATGCCCAGATCTCCCTTGACTTCAGAGATCCGTTGCCGCATCTCTTCCAGCTCATCGCGCCGATCCTTAATAGATTGAGCGGCGGCGATACCTGCTATGGCTGCGACCGGCAAAGCACCAGAGGCAAAACCCCAGGCATAGGGCGATTTCTCTGGCAGGAATCGGGCGACGGTGAGCGCTCCGACATACCAGCCGGTAGAGCCGATAGCGAGTACCGCTATTGTGCTCAGCATTGCTTTTTTCAAAGCCCTATCCTTAGGCATTGCTCAATCCTCTAATAGTCGCTGGGTAGTGCTTCGGCTGTATCAGCAGTGCCGATATCGTCATTCAGTAGCTTTGCGGTTTTGGCTTCGAGCTTGGCAATCTGGGCTGATTTGAGGGCTTGTTTTTGCTGCGCTTCCTGAGATACCAAGTCGCGAAGCCCTTGCAAACCGTCAGCTTCGATTGCCCGCTGCAGCGCTTTTTCACGCTCTAAACGAGTCGTCTCAATTTGGGTTTCATGCTGAGCAACCGTGGTGCTGACACCTTCCATTGCTGTTCCCGCTTTGACCTGGGATTGCAAGAATTTGGCTAACCCCTGGCGGCTGATTTCTACGTTTTGGGCTAGCTCGAAGTTGCGCTGGATGACCTTCTGACCGTTGATCTTGTTGCTGATTTGCTCAATCAATTGCTCGGCTGCGCCCTTGGGGATTTCTGGGCTATCACCGGACACTGAAGCGTAGTCTGTAGGCGTGTGGGTATTGAGGTCAGGAACGTTCTGTTCTCCCACTTGGGAATGCATTTCCTGTAGTGCCCGCGCACCCTCAATTAAGGAAGCTGCAATGCTGTCTGAGCTGCCGGGTTCAGGTGCATCCCGGCTAGGGTCAATGATTTCAGTCCTCTCGCTGCTGATAGCGTTGCGGCGATTACGGTCTAGTGTTTTGGCGCGTTGGGCTGCGGATGTTTCAGTAGCTTTTTTTCGTGGCATTACAATAAATCCATCCTGCTGTACTGCGTGGGACACCCCCTCAAGAGGTGTGGAAGTCGATTGAGGGGGTTAAACTTTCGGATGCTTGAGTCGGTCCAGGCCCGCTTGGAATTCATGCACCGCGCCTAGGGTGTCGAACTGCCCTGGAAAGGCACTATCGACACCCTGAGCAATCATGGTTAGAACAGTGATGCATTTTTGCGCCTGCGCTATTTGAGCGGCGTGCAGTTGTTGGGGCGAGAGCCTGGATTTAGGTTTCGTAGCTGTTGCGTTTGTCATTTGAGTTACCTCAGTAGTTCGTTTATGATTCGGGCTAATTTGCTGCGGCGATAAGGTCTGTATGGGCGTCGGTGGCGATAATGCCGGGGATTATGCCTAGTACCGGGGGCCGTCCCGGCCACCATGAATGCGCCGACGATCCAAAGCACCGCAATCGCAATCACGGCCTCCATTTCACCCACCCACCAGAACCAGCCTGTATCCGGCCTGGGTTCCGCCCAGGCTCTGCGCTACATAACTGGCAGAAGAATACGTGAGCGGCATTGAGACCTTGTTTTGGCCGCGCATCACCCGGTACCGGGGCTCGGCTTCAGGTTTTGGGGCGCTCGGGGGAAGCTGGGATGTTTGTTTGGGCTTGGGCATTTCGGTACCTCAAATGATGAGAATTAGGAGAATGATTAGAGGCACCCAGAGGAGATTGGTTAGGCGACTGCAGGATCCTCTGTGAGAGGTTCTGATGGCTTTCCCAACTCGTTTACCAAATCAACAGAAGCCTTAGCGCTCATGCCAGCTACCGCGTGTCGATTCTGGGCAATAGTGTTGTGAACAGTAGTCCTCAAATCAGCCTGAATTAATTCACCAATGGCACCCAAACCTTGAGCGTTAACCCCCTGAAATTGCAGTGTCTCCCCTTCCAGTTGCGCCGTGTTACTGGTCTGAATGGTGATATTCAAGGATTCGATATTGATCGGCACTAAAGGGGCCGCAACGTTTGATGCACGAGTAATAGCGCTTTGATGTTCAAACGGTTGATACTCAGCCCCAGGAATCACCTCAACTTCTTTAGCGGAAACGCGATCGCACTTGTAAGAGGTGATCAAATTTCGCTCTGTATCATTGAAGTAGCGAGTACCACCCCGCATCTCTCCAAATTCACTTAGAGCTGTAGACTCTGCTTTCGCCTTAGCAACCCAGCGCTGTACTGTTTTTCGGTCGCGTCCTACCTCATTGGTTATCGAGGTAATCGTGTGAATGCGTTGATTTCCAATAGCTTCAGTCATCTGTACTCCAATTAACTTTTCATCATGGGGCAGGTCATACACCAGCCGCGCGGCTGCCTCATGGGGTAGGTCATGCGGTGGGGCTTAGGTACCGCGCAACCGATGAATTAGTTTTATCTTTTGTGTACTCAAATTGTCAACTAATTTGAGTACACAAAAGCCTTATCCCTTAATCAAAAATCATTCGCGTAAATCAATACCTCAAAATGAGTTCATTTTGAGCGCTTTGGACTATCCTTTATGAGTGCAAGTAGTATTGAGGTGAATACAGTGAATCTCTCGGCGGTAATGCCTCGAAAGCGTAGGACTTTTATGTTTGATGTCCGTTTACTAGACGGGCTTAAAGCGATCGCGCGTAAAGAAAACTCAAGTGTCAACAATTGGCTTGAAACACTTGTCATGCAGACGCTTAGAGAAAAAGGCGTCATAGACGAAGATTTTGAGCCGATACAGGAGAATCGAGGTGGCCTTAGAAATCCTGTTGAAGGTGTTAGTGATGGGGACTAATAACCTGAACTATGTACTTCCATGGAACAAGGACGATGCTTTTCACGTACTGGACAGCAGCCGTGACCTACTTAACCGGATACAGTCAAAGTCGTTTCCGGTAGTTCCTTTGCTCATGGATGCGCACAAGGATGTACCCCGCAGGAGCGGTATTTACTTTGGTTTGACCTATGAACTTGTCGTAATGTACGTTGGCAAGTCTGTATGCCTCAAGAATCGATGCTACTTGCGCAATCACATACAATTGCAAACATGTTTATCTGAAGGCGCTTATCTGCTTGGCTGGATAGAGACACTCAGTCGCCACGCATGGGCTATTGAACAAATCCTGATTGCAAAGATGAAACCGGCAGTGAATAAAGGTCGCTATCAGCCCTGGTGGGAGCACTACCGAAAGCTATATCCTGGCGTCAAAGAAGAGGTGGTTAGCTTTTTGAGGGAGGACACCTGTGATGACTAACCGCCTTGCAATGGACTGGAGCAAAGTAAAGCTGCCCAAAGGCAGGACCACCAAGATTCAGGCAAGCGAATTGGCCGAACTTGATCACGCAAAGCTGTACGTAGCTAGCAAGTTAATCAAGAAATCCATCTCGGCTATTTTGCAAACAGCTGTATATACCTACCTATCTAGGAATTGGTTGGCGCATGAAGAACGGTTGCAGGCGAAAGCTGCCCAAATGGGATTGGATCCAGAGGATCTATTCTCCAAAATTGTCAACGACGAGGTAGAGGTTTAAGGCCAAGCCATGACCCAAGTCATGATCATGCAAGGCTTTCTGGAACTGGCAAATAAGCAGACCGACATGCTGCTCGAAATGATGAGGCAGCGGGCAGTATGAACGCATCAAACTCTTTGCGCTCAAAAGCATTCAAAGCATTGCGGAATGGGGATAACACAGATCAAGGTTTTGAGGCAATTGAAAGATGACCCAAGCCAAGCCAAAACCCAAACTGGCATTTGAAGAGTTCCTGGAGTATGACGACGGGACGGATACACGCTATGAACTTGTTGATGGAGTGCCGGTAGAAGTGGCACCAGAAAGTAGGCTCAATGATCGATTGGCGATGCGGCTAATGGGGTTTTTACTGCCTTTTGTGGGCAGCATGGAGCGTTTTAGCAAGGGTGTTCAGATTGAGGTAACCCCCTTACCTGGAATGAAGAACCAGACCAGGGTTTTCGATTTGGCCGTGATTCCTTCCGAGCTGGAAGCGATTCTCGGCGATGGGCAGATTATCACCCGCAAAATGCCTAACCCTCTTTTAGTGGTTGAGTTCGTGAGTTCTTATTCAAGCACTGGAGCGAAAAACTACCAACGCGACTACATTGAAAAGCGAAAGCAATACGAACAGCGCCAAATCCCCGAGTACTGGATCATTGACGCTACGGCACAGAAAATAACAGTGCTTACACTAAAGGACAAAAGCTTTCTCTGCATAGCTTTTGTCCTTTAGTGTAA
>JBCBTQ010000113.1:0-17897 GCA_039818605.1 Cyanobacteria bacterium J06639_14
CTCGCTTCATTCTCCTCATCCCAAGGTGGTTGTACAGATCCTGAAAACCCTCGAGGAAACCCATTTACCCCCCCACAATCTCCAGTTAGAAATTACCGAAAGCTCGTTGATGGAAAATCCAGCAGCAGCAGCTTCGATGTTTCAAGAACTGGAAGCCCACTCCATTCGGCTTGCCATGGATGATTTTGGCACTGGCTACTCTTCACTCAGTTATTTGCGACGTTTCCCAGTCCATACCCTTAAGATCGATCGTTCGTTTACTCATCGCTTAGGCACTCAAGAAGAAGATCTGGAAATCGTGCAATCAATTGTTTCTTTAGCGCGCAGTCTCAAGATGCATGTAATTGCTGAGGGCATTGAAACAGAAGCCCAACTGGACTGTCTACAAAACATTGGGTGTGACTTAGGGCAGGGATTCCTGTTTGCGAAAGCACTAAATACTCAGACGACCCATGATTTTTTGGTGGAGCAGCGTTCTTTTTGCCCCTAGTGTCAGCTCACTATGTCCGCAAACGTCATGAGGAGAATGAAGCGAGGGCTCGGGATCATATCGAGACGTGATGTGTTCACGCCATCTGATCCTTAATTGATAAGGACATCAGCTCACCATAGGCTGGTGGAGCCATCGTCAGGCGTGGAGAAACTCGTCAGTGGCTGCAAGTCATGCCACACTCACAAGGTGAGGTGATGATCACCTTTCTGTGTACTTGGGCGATCGCCCGCAGGTAGGTCACTCTGAGAATATTTCGAAATCCATTGCGTGCCCAGTTTTTGAGCCCTCTCAAAGCATATTTACATCGACTGAATCAGGCCCGTATCCTGCAGCCAGATTTTCCGTTTCAGCCAGGTGATGTGCCGTTTTTTTATGGTTGGGTCATCTTGGCTGTGACCACCCTGGGTATCATCATGAGCATTCCGGGGCAAACTGCTGGCGTGAGCGTCTTTACCGATCACCTCCTGACGGCCACGGGGCTATCGCGGTTAGCTCTCAGCAATGCTTATCTGATCGGTACGCTGACCAGTGGCTTACTGCTGCCTTTTGGCGGTGTCTTTATTGATCGATTCGGAGCCCGGATGGTCGTCGTCGGAGCCTCTATTTGGTTGGCGATGACGCTGATTTATTTGAGTCTGAGCGATCGCATTGCCCAGTGGATCAGTACGACATTAGCGCTTGAGTCTTCCCTACCGATTGCGTTTGGTTTGCTCTGTATGGGTTTTATCAGTCTGCGGTTCAGCGGTCAGGGAATGTTGACACTGGTGAGCCGCACGACCCTGGGTAAGTGGTTTGATCGGCGTCGGGGCATGGCCTCCGGGATGTCTGGAGTATTTACGTCGTTCGGATTTTCAGCCGCACCCCTGTTGCTGAGCTTTTTCATTGATGGTTTTGGCTGGCAAGGGGCCTGGTTGAGTTTGGCCTTGCTGGTAGGTTGCGGAATGGCAACTATGGGCTGGCTGTTTTATCGAGATAACCCGGAAGAATGCGGCTTGGTCATGGATGGGCGCGTGGATCAGCCAGCTAGAACGACATCCACACAATCTGTAAATGCGTCAGTCCAGGTTGAGGCTCAACCACAGTCCTCGACCCGCAATCGTTCGCAGCACTCCAATCCCATGCCGTATCCGGTCGCCAAGACTCGCGACTTTACCCGCTCTGAAGCATTGCAAACGCTGGCATTTTGGGCCGTGACCCTCGCCTTGGCTTCCCAAGCCCTAACCATCACAGGTATCACTTTTCATATTGTCGATATTGGGGCTGCTGCAGACATACCGCAAAAACAAACCGTCGCTATTTTCTTGCCTATTGCGATGTTCTCAACCATTACGGGATATCTGATTGGCATTGTGTCAGACCGGGTTAAGTTGCGACTGCTGTTTATTGGCATGATGGTGTTTGAAGCGATCGGAATTGCCAGTGTTGCTCACCTCGATAGTTTAATACTTCGGCTCGTGGCGACCTTAGGA
The DNA here is from genome assembly GCA_039818605.1 of Cyanobacteria bacterium J06639_14. Lineage (GTDB taxonomy): Bacteria > Cyanobacteriota > Cyanobacteriia > Phormidesmidales > Phormidesmidaceae > SIO1E4. Next base: position 1,963 of record JBCBTQ010000113.1, read on the forward strand.
TTAGGCATCAGTGGTGGATGCTTTGGTACGCTCTCGACGGTTACAATGCCACGCTACTTTGGACGCCAACATTTGGGCGCGATCGCAGGTGTAGAAATGATGACCTTGGTCATTGCTAGCGCGATCGGTCCCTCACTGTTAGCCATGTTTAATGCGCTCTTTGGTAGCTATCAATGGGGGCTTTATTTCTGCTCAGGAATGCCCTTAGCCATCATTTTTGTACTCATACCGTCACAGAATCCACAAGAGGAGCAAACTTGAAAGTATCTACACGATGTCCTTAAAGACTGCCTCGCTGGAAGTGTTGGGGCTTGGGTCTCAAGGCCAGCCTATTCATGTTGAGAAATCCTATTCAGGCTGATGATTGCAAGACTGTGGCTGCTATCCTGTGGCAAAAATACCGCCATTATTCCTTTGACCCCACCACCCTGCCACCCAACCACCCCTCCACTATCTGTCTAAGAACTCTCCGCTGAGGCAACAAGTTGGATCCCCAGCGCAATCATCAGTCCACCTGCAATGCGATCAATCCAAGCTTTGTAGTGCAGATAAGCCCTGCGAGGCACATTGGAGGAAAGCGCGAGTGCTACCAAACCATACCACCCGGTCTCGATCGCAAAAACCAGCCCTGCAATACCTAAACTGAAGGCGAAAGATGCCTCCGAGGGGAGAAAGGCGGCAAAGACACTTGCGTATACAACTGCCGTTTTAGGATTGCTCATCTGAGTTGTGAGGCCCAGTGCAAAAGAGCGAAAAATGTTACTCGTCGGTGCATTAGACTCACTGACATTACTCGCTAATGGTTTCTTAGCCCCCAACCAAATTCGTATCCCTAAATAGGCCAGATAGAGACCGCCTAATACCTTAAGAACCCAGTACAGCGATGGAATGACCAGCAAGAGTCCATGCAATCCAAGCAAGGCAGCTAGGGCAAAAAACAGCCCGCCAACCCCCATGCCAATCGCCGCGTAGAGACCGTCAGGCCGCGACGCGGCGATCGCGGTACGGGCTACCATCACAAAGCTCGGTCCAGGACTGGCAGCTCCCACCGCGATCGCGGTACCAATGCTCAGCAATGCTGTCATCTCGTTCATAACGTATCCTCCCTGAAAGTCCAAGCGTTAGAACCTATCCCACAGGCTGGATTTTACGTCATTGAGCCGAGCCACACATTGCGCCGCCAGGGTAAGTGCTTCCACACCCGCCTAGTGCATCGTCAATACTAAAAACGAGGGCTTCGACCCGCTCAGCCTGAACGCACATGATGCCGATTACCCTGAGCGTGTCGTTCCCGTAGGGCATCGGGGCTTCGCATGTATCTTGAGCCCTGAAATAGAGGGCTGACAAGGCTCTAGAGCGATCTAGTCATGTCCAGAAATTACCTAAGCTGACTGTGTGGCAAGATTACAGGGGGATAAGGAGAGGGCTTGCAACATGAGGTGTGTGTGGTCAAATATGCGCAAGCGACAAACCTTGTGATCACGAATATCGTAAACATGGGCAGAGGTTGCCGACGTTGTTGAGTTAGAGGGCGAAGATCCTTCTTGGTGGCCCAGGACAACGACCGCAGAGCCAGCTTCAAGAATCGTCTCAATGTGATAAGTCAACCCTTCCCATTTGTTGCGATCGCTTTGCGAAATTTTTGCAAAAATGGCTCCGGCCCCTTTGAAGACAAGTCTGTGGGGTAAACCTTCATATTGGATCCATTCCAAATCGTCCGTGCAGATTTGTCGAAATGCCTGATTATCGCACTCGCGAAAACTGCGGTAAAACTCCTTAATTAGTTCAATATTTGTCATCATCGCTTTCCTTAAAATTCTGGAGCAGACACAGATTTCTGTGTGAATCGCAGAGAGTTTGGGGTAATTGTTATAGATGGAGTGCCCTGATTGATTGAATTGAATAGTGTTCTCTGCAAGCGGTATTGCCTCTGTTTGAGGACTGTAGTCAGTCTAAGTAAAACTATGGAGGGCAATTGTGAAAATCCTGGGAAGTCTCCGTATAAATAATGACAAGTCGGTGGCAGGGGGGCGTAAGCCCGACCTACTTTCACGCCACCAACAATTAGACTGAAGTCTGAGTGCAGTATTCCTATGGTTGACCACAGTAGGAGTTCTTATGGTGGATGAACCCGTTGTTATCCAACTCAGTTGGGAGGATCCCATAACTGGCAAGTCGCATCGCTCGGCCATGCCAGCTCCAATTGCCATTGGTCGTGAGCCTGCCAAGATATCAGAACAGTGGGGTAATCAGCCGGTATCTTGCCTGGAGTTGCCGCATAACCAAGTGTCTCGTTACCACGCCTCGATTACGGTGGTTAATGAACAGCTTTACATTACCGACAAAAGTGCTAACGGCACCTTTCTCAATGGTCGGCGAGTACGGCCCGATGGCCAGTTTTTCACCTCTAAAGATACGCTCAGGATTGGTCCGTTCAAAATTACGGCCACTATCGTTGATACTGATACCACTGGCAGTACAGAATTGAATCTTGACCAGGAGCCCCCTGTTAAACCGGAAGCGGAGGCAAACCCGAACACGATTGTCATCTGGCTCTTAGGAGGGCTCATTTTATTACTGTTGGGGACAGGCATCTGGATCGTGGCACAGATGTTGTTAGATCGAGTTCGCCCCCAAGTTGAACCGCCCTCGTCCAGATTGTTTCCAGGCGTTCATAATACTTCTGAGGCCAAGCATTCGGCGTACCGATGTTGGGGTGCTTGAGTTATACGTAGATATCCCTGTCGCAGAGGCTGGAACTGGTGAGAACAGCATCACGACGACCAAGGTTGAGACCCTTATCACATCGGCTTGTGAAATGGGGCGGATGGTTTCTCGCAGCGTTGGGCTTAACCTGGTTGTTGCTGTCTCAGCCTGGCCAATCGCAGCTGACTCAACCAGAACTGGAAGCAGAGCCCGTGATTCCCAGTGGCACCGCTACGATCGTGGTGGATGGTCGGGCCGTTTTTGACATCCATGGAGCCGATGGTTTATCGGCAATTGATCGAGCGGCAAGAATTAACGCTGAACTCCAGCAGGAGGTGCGGTTACCCGAACCCGTCGAAATCGAGATTAGGGAGCACAAAAAGCTGGTTTACTTAACCAGCGAACATGGTGCGGACGTTCTGATCACGGTGACTGCAGCCGATGTCCCAACTCCCGGATATCCCCTCAAAAGACAGGCCATCATCTGGGAGGAACAACTCGAGCAGGCGATTGGTCGTAGCCAACAGGAACGGGGGGTGGAATATCTCCATCGAGCCGCGCTTTATAGTATTGCGGTGCTGTTGAGCGCGATCGCGCTGCACGTCATCCTACAGTTTGTGAGGCGCTGGGGAGCGCGCTATCTCAACCGATGGTTCAATACTAAGACCTTCATTTCAGCCTGGGAGAGACCGCTAAAGCTATTCTGGCAACTCGCGTTATTGGGGTTGAAATTAGGGCTATGGCTGACCGTCTTTTTTTATATCACCGACGTGTTTCCCCAGGCCCGTCATTGGCGCTATACCATCTATAACGCTCTCACGGCTGAGGCTGTAGTTCTTGGCAATAGCCGCTACTCGGCCTTAGAGCTCATGCTCTTGCTGGGGTTTACCATCGGGCTATGGTTCGCTGCCAATGCGATCGCTCGGCTCTTTCGGCTGTACGTTCTGGGTCGAGCCCGATTTGAGCAGCGGATCCAGGATATCCTTAGCGTTTTGGTCAAGTACGCCCTAATTTTTTTAGGGGTGATTGTCCTGCTGCAAATTTGGGGCATTGATGCCAGTTCGCTCACCATCCTGGCCAGTGTACTGGGTGTGGGAATTGGCTTTGGCGTGCAGAATATTACCAACAACTTCATCAGTGGCTTTATCATCACGCTCGAACGACCGATTCAGGTGGGTGACTTTGTTAACGTTGCTGGATTAGTCGGTACTGTGCGCCGGATCGGAGCCCGCAGCACAGAAATTCGGACCCTCGATCAAGTCGCTATCATCGTTCCCAATTCTCGTTTTTTGGAAAGTGAAGTCATCAACTGGAGCCATGGCACTCCGATTTCACGTCTGCGAGTACCGGTTGGAGTTGCCTATGGTTCCGATATTGCTTTAGTGCAAACAGCTTTATTAGAAGCCATTAAGCGACATCCTGATGTGTTGCTGCGACCTAAACCCGAGATCTGGTTTCAGGGATTTGGCGAAAGTTCACTCGATTTTGAAGTCATGGTTTGGACGGGGGAACCGCGTCAGCAGTTTCGCGTCAAGAGCGATTTGAACTATAAAATTGAGGCTAGTCTGCGTCGCCATGGTATTCAGATTCCCTTTCCACAACGAGATTTACATCTGCGATCGCCCCAACTCGATGAGCTTGTGGGATTGCTAAAACAACAAGTTGCCGGATCGGCCAATGGCCACATCGCTGAGTCGTTGGCCGCGCCGCCATCACAGCCAGCCGCCGGAGCGCTACCGGAACCAACAGACGAGCCAGATGAGTCCTCGTCAGAATCCGCTAACGTCTTATCAAATCTTGATCTTGAGGCTTTAGCGGAGGCCATGCAAGAAGCAAATGGGGTGCCTATATATGACCATCATTATCAATCCCATATCTACCCTGACAGTTTTACCGGATCAGCTGTAGTAGAATGGCTCGTGCAAAATCGCGACTATACACGTGAGGGAGCGATTCGCGTTGGTCAATGGTTACTCCAAAAGGGACTTATTCAAGGTGTCTTAGAACCCGATTTCAGAGACGGCTATCATTTCTATCAGTTTTATCGCGAGTCTCCCTCTGACATCAAGGAATCAAGTACGACACGGTCAGAGTCTGTAGCCTCAAATGAAAATATGACGGACACAGGGTGATTAAAACGTCTATGGAACTGAATTTTTTGCGGCCTTTGCGATTACGAACGGGCCACGTCCTAGGAGGGCGCTACAAAGTTATTGAACAGTTGGGTGCCGGAGGTTTTGGTCAGACATTTCGAGCCCAGGACTTGCACTTACCCGGGCACCCCTTGTGTGTGATCAAGCAACTTAAGCCTCAAGTCAATAGTCCCGAAGGATTTCAAGTGGCTCGGCGACTGTTCGATACCGAAGCTACGGTTCTTTACAAACTGGGATCGCATCCACAAATTCCCCAATTGCTAGCTCACTTTGAGGACAATCAAGAGTTTTATCTAGCTCAAGAATTGATTGCAGGGGATGCGTTAACAGAAGAATTTGTTGCTGCCCAGCCTTGGCAAGAGCCTAAGGTAATGGCATTTTTGGGCGATATTTTGGGCACCTTGGCCTTTGTCCATGAGCACCAGGTCATTCATCGTGATCTCAAACCTTCCAACCTGATTCGCCGCAGTCGCGACCATCGCATTGTGTTGATTGATTTTGGTGCAGTGAAACAGGTTAGTACCCAGTTTGTTACGCCGGGCACTGGTATCAGCCACACTATTTCCATTGGCACTCAAGGGTATATGCCCAATGAACAGCAAGCCGGAAGACCTCATTTCAGCAGTGACGTCTATGCAGTTGGCATGATGGGGATTCAAGCCCTCACAGGCAAGCACCCTAAGTTACTGCCCCTTGATCCCTATACCAACGAATTGGACTGGCATGCCTACGCACCCAACGTGACGCCCCATTTGGTTACTTGGCTCAATTATTTGGTGCGCTACGACTACCGCGAGCGCTATGCCACCGCCGGTGAGGCATTGTCTGCTTTGCAGGCACTGCCGCCCGAGCTAACCCAATTTATTCCCCCTCTTGTAGGTAATCCTTTTCTGAGTGCTCAGGAACGCTATCCGATGCCGCGATCGCACACTCAGGGAAAGCATCCTGCTTCTCGAACATTACCAACTAATTTTCCCCCGACTAATTTTCCGCCAACTCAAGCACCCCTAACCCCCGCGTTTCAGGCCGCTTCCCCCTCTGTGATGGACCCAACGGTACCGGTTTTGGGAAGCCACCCTACTATGGCTGCGGGAAGAGCCCCCAAAACTTCAGTAACGACGGAATTGGCGGCTCCTTCATCGGTCGCTGCACGTCGGTGGATGTTTCCCATTGGTGGGGGGATAGTAGCTCTTTTGGGGATGGGCTTGCTAACTTGGCGAGCCTGTACACCTGCCAATATTGTGGAGATTGTCGTCGAGGAGACTACGCCCCCTGTGGCCGAACAGGCTTCTACTGCTGAGGCCTCCCCTTTAGCTAAAACCACAGCAGCATTAGCCCCAACAACCTCCTCTGAAGCAGGCGTGCCTGCCACATCCGAGGCCTTGCCTGTGGCGTCGTCGGTTCCCGACACCAATGCATCTTCACAGCTTATTGCTGAGCCGGAGGCGATCGCGGCATCACCATCGCCCGCAGTCATTGCCGATGCACCCATATCCCAAACAGAGGCTACTGTAGACTCTGAAGATCAGACGCTGCTCCCAAGTGATGCCTTAGCATTGGTAACTCCAGAAACAGCTCAAGCTACCGTCGCAGCCTTTTATGATCATGTCTCTAGCCAATCCTGGGGACCTGCGCGATCGCTATTTGGTGAGGCACTGGCACAACAATTCGATCCCAATTTCTTTCAGCAGTTTCAGCAGGTCACTGTGCAGAATTTGCAGGTGACCACTCAAACAGCAGAAACGATCGAGCTGTTAGGTCAAACCACCTATGTTTATGAAGATGGTTCGACTCAAGAAGAAGAGCGAACTTACATCATTCAGCAGGTCGATGGCCAGCCTCGCATTGTGTCCTCTGCTTTTGTGAGGGTGGTGAAATCCCGCTAGCATGGGGCCAGGAACATCTACTAGGGGCTCCCGTCTCGATCTATTGAGGCACCATAGCTACGCGCTTTCCCCGAAAAATACCTCGTCCACATCCATCCTCCTGATTTTTGTCTAGGGAAAAACTCCAGTTTCCCAATCGGATGTAGGAGTATCAGCTTAAGTCAGGAAATTTCGGTATCACCAGAATCCAGGAGCCAGAAGCCAGCAGGACACTGGCTTCTGGTGACGTTCGGCTAAGCTCATGTTGAAGCCTGACTCCTGATTCTCCACCTGACCAGAGTTTTCTGGCTGAATAGGGATACCCGGACGTGGTTTAGTCGTCAGTATATACCGCAGAAAATACACACTTGCGTCTAAATGACAGCATTAATGATCAGGCAGCTGCATCAGAATTGTGGGTTCGTTACCGTTTTGCGTTGGCTCGACTACAAACTCCAGTGCTGAAATACCTATAGGCCAGGACTTTGTAAGCCAAATGCGTCAGTCTAAAATCGCAAATTGGTAGCATTGTCAGTCCTTTTTCTCTACAGGTTGAGACGTGTTGAACTTTCTACAAAAGCCGCAACCCAATCCCTCAGATACCCCCCTGGGCGGTCGCTATCAAGTTATTCAACGGCTTGGTGAAGGGGGCTTTGGTCAGACTTTCCTGGCTCGGGATAAGCATTTGCCTGGCCATCCTATTTGTGTCATTAAGCAGCTGAATCCTCAGGTGACTGATGCCGCCAGCCTGCAAACGGCTCGACGTCTCTTCGATACAGAAGCCAAGGTCCTGTATCAACTGGGGGATCACGATCAAATTCCTCGCCTTATGGCCCACTTTGAAGATGGTCAGGAATTTTATCTGGCGCAAGAATATATCGACAGCGAACCGTTGAGCAAGGTGTTAGCGACTGGGGAACCGTGGCCTCAGGAACGAGTGATTGCCATGCTGCAAGACATCTTGCAGATCTTGACCTTTGTCCACGAGCAAGATGTCATCCATCGCGACATCAAACCGGCTAATCTGCTGTGCCGTTATCGTGATGGCCGTATTGTTTTGATTGACTTCGGAGCGGTTAAACAAGTCAATACTCAGTTCTTTAATCCGCAAGGGCACACCAATTTAACCATTTCTATTGGGACCCAGGGCTATATGCCCAATGAACAGTTGGCTGGTACGCCGCATTTCAGTAGTGATATCTATGCCGTGGGTGTTATTGGTATCCAAGCTTTAACAGGGATTCAGCCCAAACACTTAGGACAAGATCCGCATACCAGTGAACTGGATTGGCGTAGCGCTGCTGCCTCGGTAGATTCTGCTTTTGCGGATGTGCTTGATCGGATGGTGCGCTATGACTTTCGATCCCGCTATCCAACGGCTACCGAGGCTCTGAAAGCCTTACAAGATCTACCCTCAGCGCTCCAAGCAAGGCTGCCGCAGCACTGGTATACGCCCCAAGCAGAGCGATCGCCCCTGGCCTCCCTCTTATCCTCCGAAGTCGAGGGTAATGCTGCTACCGTAACCTGGGGCTTAGACAATCAGGCATCGACTCAACCAGAACCGTCGCAGGGTTCTGAGCAAGGAACGCTTGCAGCCATGGGCCATCACCATACCCGTCAGTTTGCCTCAGGCCAAAAGCCAAAAGGTTCAACGCTGGCGATAGCCTCGGTACTGCAAGTGTTGCCACAGCGAAAATGGTGGCTGTTGGGATCGCTGGTTGGCTTGGGGGCGTTGTTATTGGTAGCCCAAACAAGTGTATTCTCACCATCGGCTAATCAGGCGGCGTCTTCTTCAGCTGTTTCCGAAGAAGAAAGCGATGCGGGGGAAACTGTTTCGACTAACCCCGCTGCTCAAGATGCACCAGACTCGGACAGTGCTGAGGCCGACTCTACGGGAACGGGCGATTCTGAAACTGAGGCATCGGGAAAAGCTGCAGAAGGTGCAGAAGATGTCGAGTCGGCCTCAGAAGTGACCGCATCAGAGTCAAAACCTTCGCCTGGAGAAGAGAGCGCTGAGCCGGATGTTGCGTCGTCTCCAGCGAAGACCTCCTCGCCAGTGGCGGCTTCATCCCCAGCGACGGTTCCCCCTACAGCCCAACCTGTGAGTCAAGTTTCAACGGAGGCTGCTCCTCCACAAGCCTCATCAGCCAGCCAGCTGAATGAGGCCAATACCTTGCGGGAGGGAGGACAGTATTTGGAAGCGCTCGAATTGTATGATGCCGCGATCGCTGGCCAACCCAACTCGGTGACGGCTCACTGGGGCCGTTGCTATAGTCTGAATCAACTACAGCAGTTAGAAGCTGCGATTGAGGCTTGTGACCAGGCCATTGCCTTAGATGGAAACGATCCGAGACCGCTTGCTAGCAAGGGGTTTGCGCTCCAGCAGCAGCAACGCCATGCCGAAGCCTTGGCACTATTTGATCAGGCGATCGATCGCCAGCCTGATAATGTCGAAGCTTGGAATAACCGGGGGATTTCGTTACTGCAGTTAGAACGAATTGATGAAGCCCTGCATGCCTTCGATCAAGCCATTGAGCTGCAACCTGACCTGGCTGAAGCCTGGAACAATCGCGGTGCAGCTCTATGGAGCCTGCGTCGCTTTGACGAAGCGATTGCATCCACAGAGCAAGCGATCGCGTTGAACCCCAACTATAGTGAGGCCCAGAGCCTGCGCCAAAAAATGCGTGAAAAGTTGGGGTGGTAGGTAGTGGATAGTCGGTATTGAGTGGCTCTTAGGTGAAGGTTAGTGGTTGAGCTCATGGCAGTTCCTACCGGAGCAGTCTTCACCCATTAACCACTAACCCTCAACGAATAACGATGAACTATCAACAAACAATGGCCGATGCCCTTTGCCGCTAATCCTTAAGCCGTTTCCCCAAGTGGATTGCTGAAAAGATCGAAAACCTGAAGACAGCATTTCTTGAGGCGATCGCCCGCTGCCGATTCAGGAACCACTTCACCCGCAAACGTCCACTGGTGAATGGTCGAAAACGTCCACTGTTTCCCGCGATGATCAAAGCCACCGACTTCAATGCCGATAACACGTCGCGCTTGACTTTCGATGTCGTCATAAAAACGAATCTGGACTAAAAAACTGCGACAGTGAAAAAGCCGACTAATCCCAGGGAAATGAAATCCCAAATCGATAGAGTCGGGATCAACAAGCGATCGCGTGTCACTATCATTGGTCCAAGGTTTCAAATCGACCCTTAGATCAGGAAACTCTGCTTTGAAGAGGCGAACAACAGTCGCAATCTTACTAGCAAATTCGATACTGGTTGCCTGCTCGGCTGCGTTCACGCTCCACCTTCCCTGTAAACGCGGCCTTTAGATTAAGATAGCCGCAGCTCATTTACAGTCAATTCTGTAACGAAGTAGGTTAAAGAATACTTGTAAATGTCAGTAAATCTTTACGAAAAGCTGCTCAGATGAACAAAGTCAGCCGCTCTTCACATTGCTTCTTACCTACCCTCCAGGGAGAAGACTCACTAGATCATTCTTAACAGAGTTGTGGATCCTAAATCGGTCTGGCAAGTGGATAGCATCGACAATTCTGAGTCTCTAGCTGCCCCCAAATCGGTGAGCCCATCTAGATTCAAGGGGATAGGCGCACTGTTGAGGGTCGCGATAGATTCATCCACAATCAGCGCGATCGCATATTCGTAGGTTTCTTGGGTGTAGCTATTGGTAATCTGCAGCGACAAGTTACGATTATCAACCTGCCCAACAAAGCAATCAAACGATGAATGCGGCATAAACATGGCCCCTACCACCTGATTGTCTTGGGCCTCAAACACCATATACCCTTTACCAATTTCGTCTGGTTGCGAAGCTTCACCATAGAAGTAAATGCCATCCTCGACGGCATAACCATTCGTGACTTCTTTTTCCAGAAAAACCGGTACCGTTTCTGACAACTCTAGGGGGCTTGCCTGAGTCGATACGCTCAGCAATAGTGCACCCAAAACGCCACCTAATAAACCCCGCCAACTCCAGAGACATCTTTCCTTCCAATTGCAAGAAGTTGTTGGGGGACAGGCCCTTGAGGTTTGTAGCAAAATGCCAGCACTATGCACGATAAGACTCCTTAAAAGTTATGTAATTTTTATGGATGCTATTAAAAGATGTGAATGCCTTTATTCCACCTTAGAGGACAGTTTGCTTAGGCTTCATTAATCGGGCGTAGGGCGTAACATCTCTTTGTGTAAGGCCCTTGTACGTGTAAAGTTTGTGGACTTTTCCCCTCGGATCTCAACGTTGAAGACATGCGGCAAACACCTCAAAACTGCAAGTGCTTGGCTCAATCCCTCCATGCTGTTTCACCAAAATTCGGTCAAAGGCAATCTCAGCGAAGTTGCCTAAGCTGTTCGGAAGAGGATTCCCTATTTCTAGGAATCGAAGGGGACCTGTCTGTGCTTAGAAAAGAGCTAGACAATGCATTGCACCTGCAAGTGATGTTCAGCTTGTATTCCTGCTGTAGACTACGCCACCAAACAATGCTCCATCCCTGCATCAGGGCAAAGCTGTTTAGGAGTTCTACTTGGGCCGTTTCAGGTAATCCTCTATTGGGACAGAGACCTCTAAGCCAATAGAAATACCTTCCTTCAATACAGATATCTCTGATAGAAGGAATAATTCCTTTTGTCGTGACAGCTCTTAAATTGACCCCTGGCTTTAGAAGCGAGGCCAGCGATCGCGGTACAGATCTTTCTAGAATATATGTCTGAAAGCTGCGCCATGAGCGGCTTCAAGATAGGCTATTAGGATATAGCTTTATGCTGACGCGAAAAAATCAGACGGGATGGCAAAACTCACCCACACATGTGATGCTGAACAGGTTCCTATCAAGCTGCTGCTCTTTATTGATAAGCGCCCAAGTTCTGGGGAATATGCACAGCAGCTACGCAATCATCTCAAGCAACTTGATAGCGGCCAAGCGGTTTCTCTTGACGTCGTCGATGTCAGTGAGCAGCCATATCTCGTTGAACACTTTAGGCTGATTGCAACGCCAGCCTTGGTGAAGTTTTCGCCTGGTAAGCAGCAGGTCATTACCGGCAGCAACATTTTGTCTCAACTAGACCGATGTTGGCCTCTGTGGCTTCAGGAAGCTGGATCTACCCAACGTGCGCCGCTACTGAATAATTTAGAGGTTATCGATAATGGGAGCCCAGGTGTACAAGGTGAATTGGCTCATTCCGTTGAGGTCATGAAACTTTCCGATGAAATTTTTCGGCTGAAGCAAGATAAAGAGGATCTGGAAGCTCAACTACAGTTTAAGAATCGAATTGTGGCCATGTTGGCTCATGATTTGCGTAACCCGCTGACGGCGGCCTCAATTGCTGTGGAGACGTTGGAGTTGGGCTATGGAGCAAAATCGTCAATTCGGGCAACCCGACTGTCGCCAAAATTGACGGCTCAGCTTTTACATCATGCGAAAACGCAAATTCGAGCCATGGATCGCATGATTTCTGACATTTTGCAGACGGCGAAAGGTGCGGCTGCAGATTTGCAGATTCAACCCCAAGAAACGTCTTTTAATGAGCTATTTGCTGGTGCATTGGCTTCAATGAGGAACAAGCTCGAGGCGCGATCGCAAAAGGTAGACGTGGATATTCCCCAAGATTTGCCCCATGTGTATGTAGATTCAGGCAAAATTGAAAGAGTTTTATTTAACTTATTAGATAACGCTATCAAATACACGCCTAAAGGAGGAGAACTTTATATTTCTGCAGTCCATCGAACTACGCAAAAAATCCAGATTAGTGTTAGGGACACTGGTCCCGGTATCCCAAAGGAAAATTGTGAGAAGATTTTTGAAGAGAGCTTTCGCCTCCAGCGAGATGAGGAAAAGGATGGCTATGGGTTAGGACTTGCCCTTTGTCGCCGCATTATTCGGGCCCATTACGGTCAGATTTGGGTGGAATCGACAGTTGGCGAAGGGAGCCAGTTTTTCTTCACGCTGCCAGTTTTTCGTTCTTAATTAGGACGTCGACCGTTAATGCTTGATGGTCAATGGTTGATGAGAGATCGGGTAGGGCATAGGTGATTAATACGCAACCATGAACCACGAACTATCAACTAGGATGCGCCAATTTTCCTACTCATCAATGCCTGTCTTTACTTTCCACCACCGTTCGCCCTGCACCAGGGTGTGAGCCTGCCAAGCTGGATCAATTTCTGGGTAATCTTCGCGATAGTGGCCACCACGACTTTCCTGGCGGAAGTGAGCACTTTTGAGAATAAGCCAGGCCAAGTCAAGTAAATTGCGGGTTTCAGCCCATGAACGTAAGGTCTCAGCTTCAATGCTTAGGGCATAGCGCTTGGGGTGAGCCAGCGCGTGGTGTAAGTTTTGGCTAATAGATAGCGATTCAAAACGCGATCGCTGTTGCGTCACTTCAGCGATCGCCACGGCCATTTCGTTGGCATGACGGCTGATCCCCGCCCTTTGCCAAACGAGTTCCGCGAGTTCGGAACGAATATGGGTCAGGGTAAGTGCTTCCTCGGAGGAAAAGGCAGGTAAATGTGTGAGCGGGATGGGTGCGGAAGTTGGCGAGTGTGTTGTACAGGGCTCGACTTCTAGATGCTGGAGTTGGTAACCATACACTAAACACTCCAATAGTGAGTTGCTGGCTAAACGATTGGCCCCATGGACACCGGTACTAGCGGTTTCTCCCACAGCATACAGTTGAGGTACTGTCGTTCGGCTAGCTAAATCTGTCGTAATACCGCCCATCCAGTAGTGGGCAGCGGGTGATACTGGAATTGGTTGCTGGAAGGGATCAATGCCCCAATGCTGACAAACCGCCACGATATTGGGAAATCGCTGCTGAATCTTTGCGGGCGGGATGGGTCTTAAATCCAACCAAACCCAATCAGGCGTGTCAGGTCTACGGGACTGCAGATGACGATAGATGGCCCGACTGACAACATCACGAGGGGCTAATTCTCCCTGAGGATGATAATCGAATGCAAATCGGTGGCCGCTGGCATCAATCAGGTGAGCGCCTTCACCTCGCACTGCTTCACTAATCAAAAATCGAGGTGCATCTTTGACTTTGAGCGCGGTGGGATGGAATTGAAAAAACTCCAGGTCGCGAAGTTGAGCGCCCGCCCGCCATGCCATGGCTACCCCATCCCCTGTACTGGCAGGTGGATTCGTTGTTTGAGCAAAGACTTGCCCACCACCGCCTGTTGCCAGCACAACCACCCCTGCAGGCCACCACTCCAGGGTTTGATTGTGAATAGCGATAATGCCCTGACAGCGCCCCTCTTGGATCCAGAGATCGAGCATCAGAGTTTGTTCAAATACTGTGATGTTGGGACGCTGCTGAACCATTTCTGCTAGGGTGCTTACCACAGCTCGTCCCGTAGCATCGGCAGCGTGAAGGACCCGCCGCCGGGAATGAGCCGCTTCTAGGGTGAGAGCCAACTGTCCTTGGTTCTGATCAAATGGAACACCTAGTTGTACCAGGGATTGAATACAGGGAGCGGCTTGCTTGACTAATTGATCAACCGCCAGCGGATCGCATAGTCCTACTCCTGCCTTGAGCGTATCTTCTTTGTGAAGGACGGGAGAATCTTCAGGTGCGATCGCTGCTGCAATCCCTCCCTGGGCCCAATCACTTGCCGACTGCCTCAGCACATCTTTGGTGACCAAGCCAACTTGATACTTTGACGGAATACACAGGGCTGCATACAACCCTGCAGCTCCACTGCCGACTAACAAAACGTCAAAGGGAGGTATTGGCAATCTACAGTCCTCGTCCTACAGTTACAAAATCGTCGCTTTTCTCCTCACGGAGTGATCAGCAGTACAGAGCTAAATCCCGTGACATCGTGGCAACAATTAATGATGTCTAGGGATGTACCTAGACTAAAAGCCGACGGGGAGCTGCGTCACTCCCCGTCGACCTGCATACACCATGCTGGTGCAATGGTTTTTCTCAGCAAAAGCTTCGTTGTAACCGCTGAAGTTAGCGATACACACCATTGTTGTAACGATCTGCTCCCTCAACCAGAGCCGGATCAGGGGGGGTAACCGTAAAGTAGTCCAAACTGGATTCAATCAGGTCACGTTCGCGGGCGCTTAAACCTGGGATATCTAGTACGGATTCAACACTGTCATAGGGAGCATACTTCAAAATTTTGCCAGCGATTGTGGGATACAATCCCCGATATTTGACGAATGCTTGGACGTTAGCGTTGTTCAAATCAAGCTTAGACCCGTACTCAGTGCTCAACTTATCATCAACTGCGTTGCGGATGTCCTCAGCTAATAATGGAGTATTCCAGGAAAAACTATTTAGAGTTGTGGCTGTAGCCGGGTAGACGCCCCAACTAAACCAGCTACTAACTATCATGCCTAGTGTTACCACCAAGCCCAACAACACACGTTTCATCTACTCAATCCTCTCGTTAAATGCAGAAGAATTAACACAGCATTTATTAGAGACTATCATCTCACCTGCAACACACTGGCTAAAGATTAGAGGTCAACTCAAGTTTGGAATTTATTTCCACCGAAGGGAAGTCGGGGTGCAGGCCACAAGGTTATGAGCTGTAAGGGAGCGACATGAAAATAAAGTCCCCTGACAAAACAGGGGAGGGATAAAAGAGAGCAGGGAATATGATTTTTGCTCAACTTCCTCAAATGAATAAAGCGCCAAGGAAGTGGGGGCCGATCACCCTTCCTGTAGTTGAATAAAGCGATCTAAATCCGAAAACGTAGTGGCATGGGTGATGATAGGAGTCTCGTAGCCCTTCATGTTGACTGTGTAGCGTTTGAAGAGAGTGTCAGCTGTGCCCAACTGCGCCAGATACTGGTATGTGGTGTCACCAACAGCCATATCGAGTCCTAACTGCTTCGTGGAGGATTCGAAACGAAAGGCCGCATTGACAGTATCCCCAATAGCCGTGTAATCAGGGCGATCGCCCGTCCCCGTATTACCCACCATGGCATAGCCCGTATTAAGCCCCGCGCCAATGCGTAGGGGAAAGGGTAAAGGAAACTGCTTATGCAACTGGCTAGTCATCTTCGCCAGACCATTAACAGCCTGGACAATCTGCAGCATTTCCTGAGAGTCGACTCCTTCCGAGCCATGAATCCACACCGCCATCACGGCATCGCCAATATACTTGTCAACCCAACTACCGTGGTTGCCAATGATGTCCCCAGCACAGCGAAACCAGGTTCCAATAGACTCGGACAATA
>JBCBTQ010000114.1:0-17762 GCA_039818605.1 Cyanobacteria bacterium J06639_14
ACCGCGGTCTGAGTCTTTACTCAGATCTTCTAAAGCAGCATTGTCTGACAAACGTGGGTGTTTTGTGTTGACACCTATATAGTCCTTTATTCTGATGTCTGAGTTGATAGTGTGGCTAAATTAGAGCCTACTCAAAGAGTGAAATGAGGCTCTAGCACTACCCAAATTGGCAATAGTCGATGTGCGATCGCATCCCCCACATTGACTTGGATGGACATAACAAAAAACATCAAAGCCAAACTCTATAGCTTCCAAAATACATGGCTGCTAATACAACTTATTAGGGTTTCAATCAGTTGCCTCTTTAAGGCTGTCTTTCCAGGTTTTAGTGCCAGTTTTATGGTGCAAAACTCTGCATCTGCGATTTAAAGAGATTCTGAATTCAGTGAGTCAAAAGCAGTTACAGCACGTTGTAGCTGTGGTGTTTTGATACGTTCCACAATTGTAGAAGACGAGGATTTTGAACATGGCATCCAACAACAAATCTTCTATGCCTAAAGGTAATGGCGATACTCAAGGCGTGACGATCGCTGCCACTAAAGATAGTGCGGTCAATGGAGTCTGGGGAACTCAGCATGAAGATATCATCAGCGTTAGACGCGATGAAGGCCAACTCAATATCAATGCTGGCGCATCAGATGATCAAGTCACTATCTATGGTTACGATGAGATCACGCCTACAGAGTTCACTAATTACCATGAAGTTGTTGATGACTTAAAGGCAACACCTTGGAGTACAACCAAAGGAATCTTTGACTCTCAAACCAATGTTCAACTGGGTGAAGGAGCCGATACGGTTTCAATCATCAGTGAGTTGGATGGTAAGTCAAACATCATGGCCAAGCACAAAGGGGCCGATGGCAAATTTAATGGCAGAGGTATTGCCGGTGAAAACAACCAGGCACTGGATCACTGGGCTGGAACTTTTGGCTTGGTTGATATCAAGGACTTCGATGCTAGCGAAGATAAGATAGAAATCAAGGGACACACCACTACCCTGGGAGAAAGTTTCACCAAAAATGGCCACTTTTTCCAGACTGTGTACTCAGAGCAGAATGCCAATGACCAAAGTGGCCCACGAGCGGGTGCGGCCCATGATGACACGCTTTTAGGTGTGGTTAGATTTAAGGACGGGGCTAAGGATGCCGCCGCCATCAGCGAGGCACTTGAGGTTAGTGCCATGGAACACTACGTCATTGATGGTAAGGGCCAAGAAGTCTTCGAAGATGACGTCACCCTGAACCAAACTGGCGAGGATCCGATCAAGACTAAGCCTGAAGGTATCACTAAGGCTGTTACTAGCGATAGTGAAAGTACATGGGTCCCCGGTACTGGAAACGATGACATCCTTAGCGTCAGAAGCCGTGAAGGTAAGATTAACATCAATGCTAAAGGGGGCGATGATCAAGTTATCGTCTATGGCTACGATGAAATCACGACGACAGAGTTCACGAACTATCATGAAGTCGTCGATGACTTAAAGACTTCTCCTTGGCGCACAACCAAAGAGATCTTTGATTCCCAAACTAATGTCAAGTTGGGTAGTGGCAAAGATACGATTTCCATCATCAGTGAGCTAAATGGTAGACCAGAGATTCTGACCAAGCACACCAAGGGAGATGGCAGAATTAACGGCAATGGCGTAGCTGGCGAGAACGACCAGGCATTGGATCACTGGGCTGGAAGTTTTGGCTTTGTCAATGTCAAGGACTTCAATCCTGGCCAGGACAAGCTAGAGATCTTGGGGCACACGACTACCCTGGGAGAAAGTTTCACTAAAAATGGCCACTTCTTCCAGACTGTTTACTCAGAGCAGAATGCCAATGATCAAAGTGGGCCACGAGCGGGTGCAGCTCACGATGACACGCTTTTAGGGGTAATCAGATTTCAGGACGGGGCTAAAAGAGCTAACGCTATCAGCAATGCGATTGACGTTAGTGCCATGGAACACTACGTCATTGATGGCAGGGGCCAACAAGTTGTCGACGAGGACCCCACCATTAACCAAACTGGGGGCAAAATTTCTCCGGGACCATTGATGACATTTGCCCTTGCCGATGCTGAGACCAACACAGTTGTTGAAGGCTTCGAAAACATCACTGATGGCACTAAAGTCAACATGAATGGGCTCGATCTGGAGAAGTACACTGTTATCGCCCAGATCAACTATGCTCACCCTGATGCCCAATCGGTGGAAAGCGTTAGGTTCGAATCTAATGTGAATAATCGCGTTGAGAATCAAGCGAATTACACGTTGTTCGGTGACAATAACAACAACTATACGGGCAGAACTTTGCAGCCTGGCGACCTCAGTGTCAAAGCGACGGCTTACACCCAAGATGGTGGCAAAGGTGAGGAGCTTGCCGAGCTTGATATCGACTTCTCAATTGTCAATGGTGGTAAATCAGCTGACGATATGCTCATGAATTCTGGGCAGGGAGGCAATTCTATGTCTCAGTCAGAGGTTTCCCAAGACTTGGTGGCTGACTCTGAGGTTTCACTGGGTAGCAATACCTTCACCGATGAAACCAACGCAAGTGATCCCTTTGGGGATGGGCTAGCTGTTGACACAAGTGCCTCAATTCTCGAGACCGACTCAACACTAGCGACGGCTATCTAGTTCTCTTTGCTCTGAAAGAGAAACCCGAAACTTAACCAGGTCAGGGCAAAGCCCTGACCTGGTTAATACTCTTCAATGATGGCTAACTGCGCGCCCTGGTAATAGTGTCCGAGAATTTGTTGGTAGGAATATCCTTGTTGAGCCATATTGTGGGCTCCCCACTGGCTCATGCCAATTCCATGTCCGTACCCCCGTCCAGCAACTTGGACAACATCGCCTGAAATATTAATGGAGAAAAGGGTGCTACGCAGATCAAGCGCTTGGCGAATATCATTACCAGTCAAGATACGAGACCCACTATCACCTTCTAACAAGATTTCTTGCACTCGCCCCAAAGGCGTGACTTGTTGGGGGATAGCACTGTACAGGTAGCCGACACCCGCTATCTGACGGTTAACTTCTTCTAACGAGAAGGTTTCTACCCATTGATAAACGGGGGCACCCGCATCGAAGTCCTGAACCCCTCTCAGGTAGGGAAGTGGTTTGCTCCAGACGTCTTCAACATTTTCAGTGTGGCCTCCTGAGGAAGAGTGGAAGACAGCTTCAATAATTTCTCCATCATAGGTCAGTACCTGATCACGGGTAGACTCCACGGCAATTTGGGTGCTTTGGGATTCGTCTTCTAGTCCGTCGTATACCTGTGAGGCCGTGGTACTGCCGACATCATAGTTAGGATGGCGGCCCTTTTGACGGTTATATAACGCATAGGAACGTGCCGCAACAGCTTGTGCTTTCAGGGCTTCAACGGGCCAACTGGATGACATCTCACCCCCCACGACGCTGTAGAGGTAGTGATCGAGATCAACATAGTTGATAGCGGTTACCCCACTCCCTGTAGAGGAGACTAATACTCGTCCGCGATACCAGCGATCGCCAATAAATACGTAGCCACCCTCAGTGGGCTCGACCCAAAAAGTATCACCAAACCCACCGTCTGTTTTGAGCTGTGAATTTTGCGAAGCGACCGTTAGCGATCGCCCTCCCGGCAACTGCGCGATCGCATTTCCTCCCGGTTCGCGAATAATCCCTGTGTTGGAAGTTCCGACTGTTACCTGACTGGCATTTTCTTGAATGGCTACTCTGATTTCTAAGGCCAAACCAGGTAAACACCAAACAATCCACAGAAGTAAAGCAAACGCTCCTCCACGAGGAAAAAACTTCCAAAGGCGCAAGCGATGACGCTGGGCAAGAACACACACACAAGTTGAGGATTGTGACATCTTCAGAATTTACTGGACAATCAGTGATCTACGGCATGTTGATGGCTGTGAAAATTGCACCCGTCTCTCCGGATAATCCTAGACCAAACCTGCGAGAGAAATGTTTCTAAAAATCAGACCTCAAGATATCACTTCGCGTTGAGTATGAAACATTTACTTCCCCAACTAGTTGCAAAATGTCAAAGCAGGCCACCAGATTCATAGAGTCGTCGCAGAATAGCTGTAATTTTATCCCCATATTCAGGATCGGCATCCCAACGACCACTGAGTTGACTAATGAGTGGGGCTACACCTCGACGGACGAACCGAAAGCGTGGATCGACGACTTCCTGAACAAGCGGTTCTGTACTGGCATAAGCCTTTAAATGCTGGATCTGCGCCCGTACCCCGATACGGGGACTATTAAACGAGACTTCACTGCTGCTCCCGCCAACGGCCCCAATACCACCGAAATTGTTATCCTCTGCCTTGAGATTCCCGGAGAAACGCAAGTAAGAAGTTTCCAAGCACATCTGGCAAAAAGCTACATCGTGATTAACGCCTTCGATCGCGGCTTCTTCACGATAAAAGCGAGGCAGATCTTTGTAGATGTTGTCCGTAGCATTTTCATTGTTGGCCTTGAGAAACATCAATAGCTGTACATCCGAGGTGATGCCTTTACCCATGATGTGCTCTAATTGCCCTGCACAGATAGGTAAAGAATTCAACGTTTTCAAGGTTACGGTTCGAGTTGTGGCATCCCACCCGACAGAAACGTTGTAGTTACGTAAGTCTATGGCTTTGATGTAGACAACACCTTGGTACCGTACTCGTCGAACCTCCGAATCATTGACCAGATCAATATCCAGCTGATCGGCTAAGTCAATGGGAATAAAAGAGTTGCTGTTGATAATGATGCCTTTTTCGTCATAAAGGCCACTATTGACGCTGATATTAATGTCGGGAAATACGTCATCGCGGCTGATTTCTTCGCCCGCAACGGCTCGACTCCAAGACGCCATACCATCAGCAATGCCCAAGGAAATGTCACGGCGGCGATTTTGAATAAGCCCCAAATCGTCAGGATCCGTTAAATATCCGACCTCCATGAAAAGTGAAGGGCAGTTAAGGCGACGGGTAAACGTCAGGCTTCCGATGCCTGTAGTGGTGTCAGGTTTGGCACCGCGGCTAGGCAATTGTGGTACCCGCCTCAGCAATGCCAGCAGCAATAATTCGGCATGGGATTTGCGTGTCTCATTCTTCGCGATATAGAAGACGCTAGCGCCCCTTGCTCCGGGGCTAGTAGAGGCACCCGCGTGAATTTCCAATGCCACATCATTCAAGCGACAACGCGCGTTGATCCATTCAAGCGTTTGCGCATTGCTGAGGTCGTCTGGTACCGCTAGAACCTCAAACCCTCGCGAGCGAAGTTCTGGCACCACTAAATCACGAATACTCATCATCTCAGCAGCTTCTGTTGTTTCCGGTACAGTTGCCCCTGGATCAAGCAATCCGTCTTCGAAACCCCCATGTCCCGCTGATACAAAGATCTGTCCCATAGTTGATGCTTAATGCCACAGAAGTCAGTTGAATTCTAAAAAAGGATACCTGCAAACTCATCTGAGGTTACAAGAGGTTACAAATTTACGAGCTAGTTGATAGTTTTTTGTCATAAGTTCTCAAGATTGCTTGATTCTCGCAATGGACCCAATTGCGAAAACGTTCTCTATGGCCGATGTTGATTGGTGCCTAAATTCTGATAAGCTCCTCATCCAGGAGGCAGTCAGAGATATGTGATATGGATCACTGCTATGCCCTTGTCACATTTGATGGGTGAGACGGATCACTGCCACATTCTTGTCACATTTAGCAAACTGTATTGAAAATCGCCGATTCTCATCTCATCAATTCGGACGCTATTGTTGGGGCATTACTTAAGCAGATTATTGGGCCAAGAGTTCTACAGGTAGAAGTTCGAAGATTCAGTGTATTGCGTAAATTGCGATACAACTTCTGGTGGGTTTCACTGTGGGTGCTCTCCGTGGAATCCGGTGTCCCACTAGGTATGCCATCCGCCGAATTACAGATGTGCCACAATGCCACATAAATGATAGCAGTTAAGCCTAAATTTATTTTTCAAAAGCTCTTGTAGTGATGATTTCAGGGATTTTCCATTTAAGGCTCTTCTGTAAGAGGAGAGGTATTTAAGCGAAAAAACTTGAGTTTTGCACTACCGGCAAGGCAAATCGGAGTGATCAAGCCCGTGAATCCCCTCAAAATTTCACCCTAAATTACTAGGATTAGCTGCGTATTCCTGCGAACTAGGGGTGTTACCCCTACTGATAAAGGTATTGACCAAAGATAGCAATAAACTTGGTTGCCTTTCCTGATTGCTGTTTGAACGCAGTTCCTTAATATAGAATCATCGACCATCAGGGAAGCATGAAAAATGACTGTACAGAACACGCAATCGAATTTAAATTCTATCACTTCTGGAATCCTGAGTTCCATCAATTCTGGGATTGGGAATGATGTGGAATCGTTAAAATCATTTGTTCAAAATACTCACGCAGAATCTCGATTGCAGCAATATCGCCTGGAAAATCAGCAGGAAGAAATACGGTCTTTGAAAGAGAAAGTCGAGATTCTCGAATTGCATAAAGCAACCCAACTAGGACAAGATAAGATTGTTGGATTTATGGTTGGGGCAATTGTTTTATCCTTACTCAGCTTGGCAACATCAATCTTCTTGTCGCCGTCTCCAATAGCTCAAGTCACGCTGCGTTCCGAAGTGGTACAAACACAGGTTGACATGTGAATTTCGCCGAAAAATATAGCTCTTTCCAAGATTTCCGTATCTGGAGAGTGACTTTCCTCCTCTGGAATACATAAGATTTAAGACTATAAGATTCGGCTTAATATAATATAGATCCCATTGTTTCTTTAGATGTTTTGAAGCCTGTAGAAGGTTCTCTAGATCTGCTGGGACAGTGGGGATTTCCTATTTATAAAAACTCTTATCTAGACTGAGATGACGGAAGTAAATATATGATTCCGGATGCACAAGTCAGCACAACTGCCAACCAAAAGAGTGCCAATGTTATGGGTTGCCAGGTATTATTTAAGGGGGCAATCAAACAGGCGATCGCTCCAATTTGAACAACTGTTTTAGCTTTACCCCAAAAATTGGCACCGGGGACGGATTGGGACTGAAACGTAGGATTTACGCGCCAACCAGCTATGGTTAGTTCCCGCGCCAAAATAAGAAATACTCCCCAAGCAGGGACTTTACCCAGGTCTATTAACGCTAATAAAGGTGCTAACACCAATAACTTGTCGACTAAAGGATCTAAAAACTTGCCAAGTTCTGTTACCTGATCTAAGCGTCGCGCCAGATAACCATCTACCCAGTCAGTCCCAGCTGCAATCAGAAAAACACCGACGGCTACCCATGCCCGCGCAGGTGTAGGATTTACCAGCAGGGTGAGCACAATAGGAACTCCCAGCAATCGCGAAACTGTAATCCAAGTCGGAAGATTCATGTTGCAGTCTGTTAACCCTATTCTCTGTTCTTTAGTCTAGGGTCTAGGGCTGCACCTAATGCGATATGGCTACCGAGGTTTGCGATTACTCAGAAGCCTGCCCCTACAATTGTTGCTCTAGGGCGTTCAAAAATGACATCCTTTGTGCTCTTCTCGCCGTCCACTATCTTGTCCGAGCACTTTGTTTTCATGCCAATCGCGTGATGTTGCATCACGCCATACGTCATTTTTCAGTTACTTTAGGAACTTGCAACTTTGGAGGAATTCGCTACCCTACAATTGAGTTTTGCTTGTACGTGTGCGCCTCTATGCGTCTTTGGTTATTGTGTTGTGCCTGCTTATTTATCGGCTTTCAAATCTATGACTGGATCAGTCATCAGGCTTGGCTAACGGCTGACTTATCATTGCTGTGGGTGATTTTAGGAGGGTTGGGTTTGGCGATCGCCTCCAATCGCTCTCTGCCTAGTGCGACTCCTCCCTCAAAGATTAAAACCAAGGCATCCTCACTCCAAATGCCGCAGGTCTCTCCGAAGGACTCGCTCAAAATATCAACTGACGTCGCGATCGCCTCAAACAATTCTCAATCTCAGGCAGAGAAAGAATCCATTTCTTTCGAAATTCCCAAGAAGACACGTCCCCGCGCTTCGTGAGGCGCAGATTTCCAGTGAAAATTTGCCGGTTTAGGGTGCTGTATAGCCCTCCGAGCAATCTTCCTGCGGGTATGGATGGATTTAGGCTCCACGTAAGCAAAGCGTCCGCATCGTAGTGTTTGTATTTTTTTTCTGGTTTCTGGTTCTTGGTTCTTGGTTCTTGGTTCTTGGTTCTTGGTTCTTGGATTTTGCCGACAATACTTTCTGGCTTAAATTACACACCATTCCCTAAAGTCCCTTCAGCACGCTAAGGGCTTCCTTAATGTGAGCCTTAGGGTTGAACTGAGAATTGAAGATATGCTTCACAACCCCTGCTTGGTCAATGACATACGTGACTCGACCAGGCAATAAGCCCAGTGTGGTGGGTACCCCATACGCTTGGCGCGTTGTTGAACCTTGGTCGCTGGCTAAAATAAATGGCAGTTGGTGCTTATTCGCAAACTTTTGATGTGACGTAACCGAGTCGCTACTGATACCGATCACCTCTGCACCGAGGTCTTTGAAGTCCTCATAACTGTCTCGAAACGAGCAAGACTCCACGGTGCAACCGGGTGTATCATCCTTGGGGTAAAAGTAAAGCACTACAGGCTTTTGCCCTTTGAATTGGCTCAAGCTAACGGTCTCGCCTAATTGGGTTGGCAAGGAAAAATCAGGGGCAGTATCACCAATGTTGATTGCCATGGCAAAAATCACCTAGTCGAATGCGACTCGAATTGTTAACTTTTTATAAGTTTACTCTGGTAGCTGCTGGCTTGAATGAAGATTATTGTCTGGTTTCGAAACGATCTGCGTATCCACGACCATGAGCCTCTCCGGGATGCCTTGCGGACAGGTGCTCAAGTGATTCCGGTCTATAGCTTTGATCCGCGCCAATTTGGTGAAACTTCCTTTGGATTTCCGAAGACTGGGAACTTTCGGGCCAAATTTCTGCGGGAGAGTGTTGCTGATTTGCGCTATTCGTTTCAACGTCTTGGCAGCGACCTGATTGTTCGCTGGGGTAAGCCCGAAGACGTGTTGCCTACATTGGCAGCCCAAACCCAAGCTCAAGCAATTTACTGGCACGAAGAAGTAACGACGGAAGAAACCGCGATCGCCGAGGCTGTGGCCAGTAAACTAGAAGCTCTGGGATTGACAGTACAAACTTACTGGGGTGCAACGCTTTATCACCCTGATGATCTGCCTTTTGCGGTGCAGAAGTTGCCGGAAGTCTTTACCCAATTCCGCAAAAAGGTAGAGCAGTATAGTACGGTCTATGATGCGTTTCCGGCACCCAAGCAGCTAACGCCTCTGCCAGCAGGTATCGACTCTGGCGCAATTCCGACCTTGGCGGAGTTGGGCGCTGTGGAGCCTCCCCAGGACGATCGCGCGGTCCTATCTTTCCAGGGTGGCGAAACCGCTGGTCTGGCCCGACTGCAGCATTACATTTGGGATGCCGATTGCCTCAAAGCCTACAAGCAAACCCGTAATGGTCTGTTGGGAGCCGATTATTCTTCTAAGTTTTCGGCCTGGCTAGCCCTGGGATGTTTGTCACCTCGACGGATTTATCAGGCCGTTCAGGCATACGAAACTGAGCGCGTTCAAAATGACTCCACCTACTGGCTAGTGTTTGAACTGCTATGGCGGGATTATTTTCGATTTATCTGTGCCAAACATGGCGATCGCGTCTTCTATGCCTCGGGGTTGCGGGGCTTAAAGGTGGCTTGGAAGCAAGACTGGCAGCGATTTGAGGCGTGGCGATCGGGCCTGACGGGCTATCCGCTGGTTGACGCCAACATGCGCGAATTGGCGGCTACTGGCTTTATGTCTAACCGGGGACGCCAGAATGTGGCCAGCTTTCTGACGAAAAACCTGGGCATTGACTGGCGTATGGGGGCGGAGTGGTTTGAATCGCTGCTGATAGACTATGACGTCTGCAGCAATTGGGGTAACTGGAACTATACGGCGGGCGTCGGTAATGATGCACGGGGTTTTCGTTATTTCAACATTCCTAAACAGGCAAAAGACTACGATCCTCAAGGCCGATATGTAAAACACTGGCTACCAGAACTCAAAGGCATATCGAGTGCCAAGGTGCATTCTCCCTGGACATTGCAGTCGGTGGAGCAAAAACGATTTAAGGTCCGCTTGGGGGTAGACTACCCCAATCCCATTGTGAATTTGCAGCAATCGGTAAAGGCTAATGAGAGGATCTACGAGGAGGCTTTGGCTCGGAATCGTCGCTAAGTACAGTGTAAATTAAGTCCCTGGTCGTCAATAATAAAGGCTTGATCCCCCCAGCCCCCCTTGAGCAAAGGGGGCATTCCAATCCAGGTTTTGCATAGCCCCTTTTTCAAGGGGGCGGCGACAGCAGGGGAGCAAGTCGTCACCGACGAGGTGCGGCAAGAAATTAAATTGACAGAGTACTAAGACTGCGGGTTAACCATCTTTCGTTGAATGCTCAAAAATCCGGTTGTTTTGTATCATGAGTTAGGCAATTCAGGCTACAGGATAAGTCTCTCTGGCTTTCTCTTTACACTTGGCTGTGCTATTCCAGCGGTACCCGTTTCGCTAACTGCTGTTTAAAACTTTTGCCTACTTGGGGATTCTTCCGAATCTGTTTATGTGCTGATGAGGTTCTCGGTCAGCGCAGACAATCACGAGGATGAGTAATGATGACTGACCCAAACAACTACAAACCGCTGTTTCCAGACTCTTTCAAGGAACTGTCAGCGGCCTCTACCGAAGCAGTTTGGACACCTGTGATTGTATTGAGAGATATGGAGCGTCGTCTGCAATTTAAGGATTACCAAGGTAAAGAGCGACGCCAAAAGATGGTGTTATCAACTTGGTTAGGACCAAGTGCTGGTTTTCTTAACGCAGAACCTCACTGGATTAAGTATGCGCCCTTCCCAGAGCTGTCTGATGCTCGTTGGAAGCCTACTTTATTAAGACCACCGTCAGGAATGTTGCTGATTCACCTGCCGTCTAATTGTCCAGCAATGTCCTACACAGCAGAGAAATCATATCAATTTAACATTCCAGGAGGGTTCTATTTTGGTGTTTACTCCGACAAAGATCGGAAATGGAAAGCCTATTATCGGGTTCCCGGAATTCAGTTCAGAAAAAAACAAACTTGGCCCAATCTGCCGGCGGATGCTATCAAGAAATGGCTATTAGTAGAGTCAAAAAGCCAATAACCACAGAGGCTACTGGTTGGCAAGGGGCATGCGAAGACCCCTCAGCCAAGTGCAAGCGGTGTAAAAAAGCCAGAAGATTAAACGACTGTAAGGTCGCCGATGCTCATGGCTAAAGTTATGCTCCAGGTATCCCACACCTTTAACCCTCATGCTTTCATGGAGGCAGGCCCCATCGCTAGGGAAACCATGGCTATGGTTGGAAATCAGTTAAGTGATGCCAGGAGGCGGACTTGAACCGCCGACACGAGGATTTTCAGTCCTCTGCTCTACCAGCTGAGCTATCCCGGCTAGAGCGCTGTTTTAAGCGCTTGACTAAGATAACAAACTCTGAGAACTCATCGCAAGCATCCCATCAAAGTTTTGGGAACTTAAGGACTGATTGCTAAATTCCACCGATCGCATTGCTCAGTTGAGTCCAGTGCATTTCGGTTGCGTTAGGGGCTTGGAGTGGGGGCGCTAAGGTGCCTTGATCCAAAGGTAGGCCGCTATATATTAAAACCGTACCCAAGCAGCAAACGAAGGACTGCCAGCCCTTTAGTCAAGGGCAAGCTGCCCATCGGTACCCAGGTTGCCCAATCAATTCCGACAGGATTTGTGAAGGGCTCCAACACTAACTCTCGACCGGTCTTAAACGCGCCACCTTTAAGAAAAACTCGCCTGTTCCTTGCCCCGCATAAGAACGCACGCGTACTGTGTATGTTCCAGTTTCGGTAACCCGAGCGAATAATAGCGAATTCGTTGTGCCATCGGGGCCATCATCATTTTCGCCGACAGCATTACCGTCAGGCCCCATCAGGGTCACCAGAGTATCAAACTCTTCGGATACCAGATCAATGGCAACTTGATCGCCCCCTTCTAGATAGACGGTGTAGTCGCGGGCAAATCCTCCAAAGCCAGTAGGAATATCCAATTCTGAAAGGGTATCCGTGATTTCATTTCCCTTAGGTAACTGGATAGGGTTATACAAGGTGGTTTGTGCCGCAACTCTTGCAGCAGAAAATCCAGCTGTGAGGACCAAGGCCATGGGCATCCACAACAATTGACGAGAATAAGTCAATAACTTCATAACTTGGTTCGATAGGTCAATGCGAAATTTCGTGTGTCATTATGACTCACGTTTCTATGGTTGGGCCGTGAAATCCATATGGATCTTACAATTCTCAGATTTCTCAGCGTGGCGCATCGGGTTTGAAATAGTCGTCCTTCTTGGGCTGCTGTGATTCACCTTCAGCATTAATACATCCAGGTTTGTTGACGTATTGGCAAACTCTGGCCCAGAGACGCGCCCGTGTTCCTGGATCTCCTGAAGAGAACAGAACACGATCGCCTCCCACAATCCCTACCATAATTTTGACGTTACAGACCGGACAGGTTTGTGTGGTGGGTTGAGTCATGATGAGAATCTGCACATTGACACAGGTACTGGGGGGAACTTTTAAGCGCTAGCTGGATGCCAGCAATTGACCATCGCCTAAAGCCTGCGGTCATCGTAGTGGTTTCTCGCCAATCGGAGAACATCCTGGCATAAATTGCAATGGTTTTTACAAAATTGGCATTATTCTCCCGGAAGCAGCATTATTCTTCCGGATCTATTGCGCCTTATTGCGCCAGCTAAATGCTAAATGCAGCTACTCGTGGCCGTTGATTGTTTCTGCTGCATCATAGACAGTCTGTGATTTGCGCCCAAAATTTCCCAAAAGGATGCGAATTTCTGATTTTCATAGGATATTTGCCTGTTTCGGTTTGTGTGCTGCGCTTGATTTATGTAGGCTTTCCATAAAAATACATGTCAAGATACAGCGGCTTCTAGATCTAAATCTGCAGCCGTCGTCCCTTAGCAAAGTCCGACTCAAAACTATGAAGCGAAATTACTTTTACGTTCGTATGATCACGATTGCGGGGTTGACCTGCGCGATCGCTGCCTGTGATGGACCGAATGCTGGCAACGGCGAAAGTGATGCCAATACGGTTACCGTGCTAGGTGTTGTGGTTGGGGAACAGCAAGCAAAACTTGAGGAAGCCTTAGCCCCCTTTGAAGAAGAAACCGGCATTGACGTCGTGTACGAGGGCACCGATGCGTTTGCGACCCTGTTACCAGTACGCGTCGATTCTGGTAACGCTCCTGATATTGCCATGTTCCCTCAACCTGGTTTAATGCGTGACTTCGCTCAAGAAGGTAGCCTGATCCCGATCAACGAGTTCATGGACATTCAAGCGGCCTATTCGCAAGATTGGATCGATCTCGGTACAGTCGATGGCGAACTCTACGGAGTCTGGTATCGGTCCTCAGTCAAGAGTTTGGTGTGGTATAACCCTCAGGCTTTTGCGGCGGCTGGGTATGAAATCCCGACCACCTGGGATGAGCTGACTGCGCTCACGGAGCAAATTGTGAGCGATGGTGGAACCCCTTGGTGTTTAGGGATGGAAAGTGGGGATGCAACCGGTTGGGTTGGTACCGACTGGGTCGAAGACATCATGCTGCGTACGGCAGGGCCTGAAGTTTATGACCAATGGATTACCCATGAAATTCCCTTCAATGACGATCGCATCAAGGCCGCTTTCGAAAAGTTTGGGGAAATTGCCCTCAACCCTGACTATGTGGTGGGTGGGGCCGTGGGCGTCCTGAGCACTCCTTTTGGCGATTCTCCGAATCCCTTATTCCAAGAAACACCGGGTTGTTACTTGCATCGTCAGGCTAACTTTATTGCTTCCTTTTTTCCTGAAACTGTGGAACTAGGTACTGACGTCAACATCTTTCCGTTGCCGGGTATCGATCCTCAATACGGGACGCCTGTTCTAGTCGCTGGGGATGTTTTCGCCATGTTCAATGACACACCTGCAGCGCGAGCCCTTATGGAGTATCTAGCAACGCCTACACCCCATGAGATTTGGGCTGGTTTAGGGGGCTTCATTTCGCCCCATCAGCAAGTATCTTTGGATGTTTACCCCGACGATGTCACACGCCAGCAAGCTGAAATTCTCATCAATGCTGACGTCGTCCGATTCGACGGCTCCGATATGATGCCGGGGGCCGTAGGTACAGGCACCTTCTGGACAGGAATTACAAGCTATGTCGGTGGTACCGATGTCGAAACTGTTCTTGAGGATATTGAGAATAGTTGGCCGAGTAATTGAGGTTGCTAAAGACGTGGGAGGGTAGGCTTGGGATGGCGTGAGGGAGATGGTTCTTCGTTCATCGTTGATGGATATCGAGGAAGGGGCGAGTCATCAAGGAATAACGGGTGACCCTGAACAATCCATGAACCACGAACTACAAACTACTGCCTATTTCCTATTCCTTCCACTTGGGCGACAATGACTGCAAGCTTGTCGAGAAATCCCCCAGAACCATGTCAGAGGATTCTACTCTTCCCCCCGAATCGATGCCTCCATCTGAGGATTCGACGCCTGCGCCTGAACAGATGCCTTTGTCGCCTGAATCGGAGTCAGAGGCCGCGATCGAGACAGAGGTTGAGTTCGAGACAGAGACAGAAGCTGCGATCAAGACAGAGGAAGCGATCGAGGCCGAGACAGATATACAGACAGAGGCCGAGACTGAATGGACTGACGATACCGACTCACCTTTGCCAGAGAGTGATCCTGTCATTCCAGCAGCTAGTGATACGTCAGAAGACCAGTGGCAAGAGGATACGCTCGATTGGGAAGATGATCCGATCGACGTCGCATCGCCGCCACCGAGAGCCGCTTCTACAGGGGAAGCTTTAGCTTGGCTCACCCCTGTATGGCAGCGGGGATGGACTCTTTGGAAACGCATTTTGGTGGGGGTGAAAACTCGTATTCCAGCAGCTGCAAAGCTATCGGACGGTGTTTTGAGCGGGATCTTGATGGGGAGTCTGGTGCTTTTGTTAACGGTGTTTAACAGCGTGCGACAACCTGCCGTTACGGCAGAGGTTCCTCCATCGGGGCCACCGTTAGAAGCTGAACCGATCGCTGAACCTACCCCACCATTACTGGACCAGCCTGCTGAAGACACAAATCCTGAGCCCCAGCCGACACCGGTTGAACTTGATCCAGCCGAACGCGATCGCATGGCTGAACTTCAAACCCAACTTACGAGCGGTTCTCTGAGCGATGGGAATGGCTTGGTCGAATCGGTACAAGCTGATTTCCAGCATAATCAGTTAACCATTAATGTCAGCAATGGTTGGTATCGGCTCTCGGGGCATGAGCAAGAGGAACTGGCGGCTACTTTCAAGCAACGCTCGATCGAAATGACCTTTGACGATGTTCAGTTGCGATCGCCCGATGGCGACCTCGTCGCTCGTAGCCCTGTGATAGGTAAAGATATGGTCATTCTCCAACGAGAGCAACCCCCTGAAGTAGAACCGCCCCCGCGACCGCGATATCGGGTCACGATTGATCGTTAAAAGATGGGCCGTATTTTTGTGAAAACGAATTACGAACCACGAATCACTAATCTTTCCTGAAAACTTGGGAAAGCCGTGCTACAGTTGAAAGGTTGTCAAGTTTTTAAGCGGTCATGGCGGTTCCTAAGAAAAAGACCTCTAAGGCTAAGCGTGATCAGCGCAAAGCGCATTGGAAGCGTACGGCGGCAATGCAGGCTGAAAAAGCACTCTCTCTCGGTAAGTCCGTTCTCACTGGTCGTTCCAAGGGATTTGTCTACCCCTCTGATGAAGAGGACGATGACGAAGAGTAAGCTGTTGCACGACGCCATCTCTTATGGAAAAGGGCGAAGCATAATAATGCTTCGCCCTTTTCTGTGTGGGGCTACATGGCAAGAATACTGACCTTGAAGCCTGTCGCTTGATTGGATTGGATGGATTGCCTTGATTCAATAACTGTGGGTTGAATCCGGGTTAAATCAATTATTCGGAACTTAACCCGACTATCAGCGTTAATTAAGTTGATTTCTCTAATATATGCGTGAAATTGTCACGAATCAGGGGAGCGATCGCGATTCTAGAGGGACTTTTTGAAGTTTCTCTGGTTACTGCCTGGTGAGGTTTTGCAGCGGGTTTTGCTCTCTGGGATGACGGGTATTCAATCTACACACGCTGGAGCGTTAGGTTATGAGTCAAGTTGCAGAACAGCCAACTGGACAGAGTCAAAAGAGTCCAATTTTGCAATGGATTGGTGTAGCTCTTTTAGTTTATCTATTAATCGTTGCTGTGGGGATGATTGGCGCAGGCTTTAAGTCTGCCACGGGCGAACGGGCTGCAGAACTATTTGCCTTTGCGACCAATCCTTTTATGGGGTTGATTGTGGGTACGGTTGCCACAGCCCTAATTCAGTCTTCCAGTACGGTGACCTCAATTATTGTCGGTTTGGTTGCGGGTGGATTGCCCGTCGCAACAGCTGTGCCGATGGTAATGGGAGCCAATATTGGCACCACGATTACGAACACCCTGGTGAGCCTGGGGCACGTTAGAGAGAAAGCTGAGTTCCAAAAAGCGTTTGCAGCGGCAACCGTGCATGACTTCTTTAACCTGCTCAGCGTCATTATTTTTCTACCGCTCGAAATTCTATTTCACCCATTAGAAAAGATGGGACTGTTTCTGGCAAATGCCCTGGTTGGGGGCGGCTCAATGAGTCTGAAAAACCTCAACGTTGTCAAGACAGCGACTAAGCCGGTGGTCGATTTGTTTAAGGCGGCAACACATGTCCTGCCTTCCCCCTTCGATGGTATTTTGCTGATTGTGCTCGGCATTGGGCTTATCTTTCTGACCATTACCTTCATTGGCAGATTGCTTAAAGTGTTGATGGTCGGGCGGGCAAAGGATATCTTACACACCGCGATCGGGCGGGGGCCTATTGCTGGCATTCTGGCTGGAACTCTGATCACGATTTTGGTGCAGTCGTCCTCGACCACTACGAGCTTGATGGTGCCACTGGCTGGGGCGGGTGTATTTGGCCTGGCTCAGGTCTATCCCTTTACGCTGGGTGCGAATATTGGCACGTGTGTCACGGCTTTGTTGGCTGCAACGGCTGTTTCTGGTGCGGAGGCTGTGCCGGCTTTAGAGATTGCGATGGTACACCTGATTTATAACACTCTAGGAGTCGTCATCATCTACGGCATTCCTTTTCTCTGTCGATTACCCATTGTGGGGGCTGAAACCTTGGCCGCCGTAGCTGCTGAGCGTAAGTATCTAGCTCTGGGTTACATCATTACAGTGTTTTTCCTCATCCCCGGACTCTTGTTGGGGATTACGGCCCTTGCCTAGTCGGAACTGACAGTCTTGTAATGTCCGCTGAAGCCGGAAAAATCTGATTGGATTGGGAGTTATACCATTTCCACACATCATGGCTGCACATCACGGAATCTGTAGGGGGCACACGGCTGTGTGCCCTGGCCAAAATGTGTAGCGGCTACTTGCAAAATCAGTATCAGGAGTCCTAAACCAGTCCTTTCCTGACTCCAGACTCCTGAATTCTGAATTCTGACTCCTAAATTCTGCCTCCTGATTCCTAAATTCTTCCGGCACTAAAATCTCCCGCCTTAAGTTGATAACTCCATTCGTAATTGCTCAACTCAGTAGCCAATCGGTCTGAGTTGATGTAAGGGCACGCTTAATCGCCTCAAAGGCGGAAATGCC
>JBCBTQ010000115.1:0-17746 GCA_039818605.1 Cyanobacteria bacterium J06639_14
GAAGCTTTGCAGACTGATGGCATCATGCCGCCGGTCATGGTTGCGGCGGAAGCAGGCACACTGACCCCGGTCTTGGGAAGCGATATCTATCAAAATCTAGCCTTCGATCTCTCGCCCGATGGTCGCACGATCGTTCTACAACGGGTTAACCGGACAGATCCTGCCGATTTTGGCCCGTGGATTTTGCGCGCAGGCGCTGATCCGCGTCCGCTGGAGACTGAACCCGGTGGCGAGTTCTTGATTGCTCCGGATAGCCAAACGTTATTGATGCTGCAAGGTCAAGGCACAGCGGTCATTCCCTTGAATGCAGATCCTGATGCCGAGGAGACTACTGCCAATCAGCCCCTCGACTTTTTGCCGGAGTTTGGTCGCGTGTTCGATATCAGCAGCGATGGCACGGCTGCGGCCATGGTGGACTTTAATCAAAATGATCCTGAGCGCCGCTTTACAGAGAGTTTGGTGATTGTGACGAATCAAGGCGAGGAACAAGAACTCTTAAATGTAACGGGGTCCATTTTGAATGCCCAGTTTGACCCCACCAATCAACTGATGTACGTCTTAGCCAGTGAGCTGCTGCCAGGAGAAACCTATCAGGAACAGCCCTTTCTCGCCGCAATTAATTTGGAAACTCAAGAACCTCTCAAGCTCTTGAGTTTGCCACCACAATCGCAGATCTCGATGAGTTTAGCTCCAGACGGGCTCGATGCCCTGCTTGAGGTCGCGGTTCCCAATGCTTCTAATCCTGATGCTGTTGGTGGACAAACACTTTTACTCAATCTTTTTGAGTCACCGCAGGCTTTATCGACGGGTATTTTCTCACGCCCCGAATCGCCCCAACTTTTACCATATGAAGGGTTATCACCGACTTGGTTACCGTGATCGAGACGCCATCAGTCTTCCCGCAGCTTGAGCGGCTGAATCGGAGGCGGTGGTTGCGATCGCAAACGGTAATGAGCACTCTGCTGAACCAACAAACTGGGTTCGATCACGTTGTCTGGGACTGCTGTTTCTACGGGAGGTGGCGATGTGGGAGGAGTTTGGGCCTCTTGCAACGCTTCCAACTGTCTTTTGTAGTGGTCCTTTTCCACAGCTAAAGCCTGGTAGCGTTGTTTAAGCTGAGCCCGTTCTTCAAACTGCTGCATCAGCATCGTTTCCAGCTCTTGAATGCGAAGCTCTTGCCGTCGCAGTGTGTCCTGCAAGATATCAGCATCGGCATAGTCGGGCTCCGTAGTCTGAACCTCTGTAATGCTGACGGTCGAGGGAGTTGATTTTCCCGTTGTCGACTCAAATGAGGTCAAATCATCCATCATGGACTGGATTGTTTTGATGATTTGACTCAGGCTTAGGTGATGGTTGCTTAAATCTGATGTAAGAGTATCTAAATGTTGTTTGGCCAGGTTGATTTGTCGACTAAGGCTAACCGTCATGGTACGGGCAATCATGACTTCAGCTTCTAAGTCCGTGTGATAGCCCTGCAATCTATTCTCTGATTGACAGTGACTACCGAGGTACTGCAAGTAGGTTTGGATTTCAACTTGGCCTTGCTGAATTTGCAAGCGCAATCGGTTGAACTCAGTTTGTTGATGATCGATCATTTCGTTCAGCCGATAAGCTGTCACAGCTAAGAGATGCTGCTGAACCTCGGTGAACTGCCCTAAATGCTGCTTGAGGTGAGCGATCGCCTGCTTCTGAACATTGGCATACTTTTCGGTGTTGGCTAGTTGGTCTTCAATCCACTGTTTATCTTGAACCTGACTTCTGAGATCTTGGAGAGCATCAAGCGCCTGATCAAGCGCCTGCTGCAGTAGACACACCCGCTGAACAAGCTTGAAATCGAGGGAACTACTCTGATGCATATAACGATAGTCAAGGATGGGCGGGCTTTTGAGTGTGTTGATTACTCTACCAGAGGAGCTAGGGAACTGTTGTGCAACACACAACACCTCTCACCAACTTAGACAATTCTTTACTGATAGCTTCGGAGTTATTGAAAAACTTAGGATTTAGCCAGAACCTGCGGCTGACAATGCTTGGGTGGTTCATCAGCTTGCGGGGCAAGACACACACGGGAAGGCGAGAAGGATAGAGGCGCTAGGGAGACATACAAGCATGTATCCGCATAGTATCGCCGACATCGCTCATCATTGAAGTTCTGCAAAAACGATTGTTCCAAACAATTGATGATTTTTTCATATTTCTTGTCAACCAGTAACAACTTGGGTTTGCCAACGCGGTTTCTGCATCGGTGCTCCAAGTCGTAGACTGAGGAACGGTAAGTTAGATTTGGGTCAACTGATGGGCAAAGGATTGTGGTTGGGGCTGAGCATCGCGGCTTGTGGGAGTCTCACCGTTATGACACCAGCACGCGCAGAAAGTAGTCTTTTCTTAGCCTATCCTCCCGCCGAACATCAAACCACTGCCGATCGCATTTTCCTCATTGGTACAGCGCATCCCGAACGCCCTGTGCTAGTCAACGGTGAACCCATTGCTGATCGCAGTGCATCGGGGCATTTTGCGCCCACGATCCCGCTTGCCCTAGGAGAAAATGTCCTGACGTTGACTCAAGGCGATGACAGTCTGACCGTCGTCATTATGCGAGTACCCGCCACTCCGACTGTGCCTCCCGAAGTGGGCTATCTGGCAGATTCGCTGACACCCCAAGTGGATATCACTCGGCAACCGGGTGAATTGGTGTGCTTTAGTGCGATCGCAGCCCCCAATGCCGACATTTCAGTGGACTGGGGCGGCGCAGAAATTCCCTTAGCACCGCTGGCCAATGCCGTCACACTGCCCCCAAATTCCGCCGTCCTGACTGGCCAAAACGAACCGGTGCCCTTAATCGCAACCTCTTACGAAGGGTGTACTATCGTTCCCGCTACAGGGCCATTGGGACAACCTGCTTACAGCATGACTTTCAGTGATTTAGCTGGGCCAGTCAGTGACGCTGCTGCAGATTCTGAACAACGCGATGCAGCGGTTACGAATGTCGCGACACGTAGTCGGCTCGTGACGCAGAATGCTCCTGGTTCCATTGAACGCATGCCCATTCACCCATTTCAGGTAGCGGAAGTCACAACTGAGTCCGGGGTCGCGCGTACAGGACCGAGTACAAACTACTCGCGCATTACGCCCTTGCCGCGAGGAACTCGTGCCACCGTAACAGGCACTGAGGGCGAGTGGCTGCGTTTGGACTATGGTGGCTGGATCCGAGCTTCTGAAACGACAGTGACAACGGCTGCGGCTCCCGCTAAATCCATCATCCGCAGTGTCACAGCACAGCAGATCCCTGGTTGGACTGAGGTCCGTTTTCCCTTACAGGTGCCAGTGCCAGTCAGTGTGGATCAAACCCCTGATACCCTGACCCTGACACTTCACAACACGACCCCTCAGACCGACACCATTTATCTCGATGCCGATCCGGTGATTGAACGCCTCGACTGGACTCCCATTCTGCCAGACAAGGCCCAATACCGATTTCAGCTCAGGCAACCGCAGCAATGGGGTTATAAACTGCGCTACGAGGGAACGACGCTGGTGCTCTCACTGAAGCATCCACCCCAGTTAGCGAACCATAGTTCGCTGGCTGGCACCACAATTTTGATTGACCCAGGCCATGGCAGCGAGAATGATCTGGGTGCCCGCGGACCTAACGGCTACCCAGAAAAGGATGTCAATTTGGTCGTGTCTAATCTTTTGCGCGAGGCTTTAGAGGCGCAAGGCGCGACGGTGGTGATGACGCGTGAGGGAGACGATGACTTATTTCCGCGCGATCGCGTCGATATCATCAATCGGGTAGAACCGACGTTGGCACTCAGCATCCACTACAACGCGCTCCCGGATGCCGGGGATGCTCTGAACACAGCGGGCATTGGTATGTTCTGGTACAACACTCAATCTCATTCCTTAGCCCAGTTTTTGCATGATTATCTGGTCGATACCCTGGGTCGCCCTTCCTATGGCGTTTACTGGAACAACTTAGCCCTTACTCGCCCCACCGTGGCTCCTGCCGTACTCCTGGAGCTGGGCTTTATGATCAATCCGTATGAATTTGAGTGGATCACTGATCCCGAGGCTCAGCAAACTCTGACTGCAACACTAGCTGAGGCGATCGCCCTGTGGATGCAACAATCCTCCATCTCCCAACCGTAGAGGCACGCAATTGCGTGCCTCTACGCAGCCAATAAAAAAGAGAGGTCAATGACCTCTCTTGAATCCGAATCTTTTACCTTTTTGTCCTTCAGACGTTGCCTCAGAACCTGGCTACGTTTGCGGAGTTGTCGCTGTCGGGCCGAACCCCCGCGTCCTTTTTCGTTGCGCCCTGACTTCCGGGGCGACTCCCATCGCTTTAGTCTAGTCATGGACCGTATCCTTAAGTTGACATGGGCGAAGAGAGACTCGAACTCTCACGACCGAAGCCGCCACATTTTGAGTGTGGTGCGTCTACCAATTCCGCCATTCGCCCTTGGCTAACATTTCCTCAGTATACCCAAGAATCCCTGACTTTAGCAAAGATGGATGACCCTGAATGGCCCTAGCCAATCAACCAGCGGAGCCGTTATCAGGATGGGGCGCGCTTTAGATAAGCGTAACGCACCAGAGTATTAGTATTTTTATGCCTAGAAAGCCCCTAAGTTGAAGACCATTCCATGGGAAGTGCGGCGAAGCTATAGGGTGTCAAGGTCAGGGCTTGCCCTTCAGGTGAGACAATCGTCGCGACCAACTTTTTACTCTGATTAGCTTCAACTCGCGCATAAAGTAATTGCGTGTCTAGTTCTGATTGTTCATCACACAGGATGTGGGTCAAGTCGGCAACGCAAAGTTTCAGACCGTCTGGTAAAGGACTGCCCATTTGAGTGCCTAAAATTAAGAGTAAAACCCACTGCGGCACGGGTGTAGATGTGGCTAATGTCCAGGCCACGGCACACAATCGCAAAAGCGTGCCATCCCATTCAATGTCCTGGTACATGGGATTTACCTGGGAAGGAATATCCATTCCTTGATATCTCAGGTCTTCGATCGCAGCTCTGAATTTATCCATTGAACGAAATTCAAAACCAGTCGGTGTCAACATCTGCGAAGAAAACCAACCAATACTCTGGGCCAATTCATCTAACTCACCCTGTAGCCACTGAGCCGTGTTAATAGCTTGCTGGGTTAATAGGGTAAAGACCTCAGCGATACGAATCCGTAAAGAAAGTGGTTTCTCCAGTGATCGCTGCCACTGATACAGTAAATTTAATAACTCAGGACTTTGAAGTAAGGAAGCTCCTTTTTCCCAGGGTAAGATTTGCCACAGACTACGTTCAGTAGACTGCAAATGGGAAAGGATAGTTTCTAGTTCAGGTTGGGTTAAGGGCGTTGGCAGA
Organism: Cyanobacteria bacterium J06639_14; assembly: GCA_039818605.1. Taxonomy (GTDB): domain Bacteria; phylum Cyanobacteriota; class Cyanobacteriia; order Phormidesmidales; family Phormidesmidaceae; genus SIO1E4. Next base: position 5,367 of record JBCBTQ010000115.1, read on the forward strand.
AGGGTTGCGATCGGGTTGGGGAGAGGAATCGCACTAGCCTCTAAGAAGTTGATATTAAATAACAAATGATTAGGTTCGGGATCAAAGAAAGATGACGGCCATACATAATGCCATGAATCATTGGCTGCCAAGCTCATACGTCGCCGCAAGTTCGTGAGTTGATCATAGCGACCATAGCCACGAATAATTACTCTTCCCTGCTCCTCTTGAACCTCAAGCACCACATAAAAATGAGCCGCAAAGTCAGGTAAATCAACAACAGCTCGGGGTATCTTTATCACTTCATCCAGCCAATTCTCAGTCGCAATCAAACATAGCTTAAATTCCCCCACTGCCAGATTACAGACGGCTTCAATCGTATTCGCATACTGGGGCTGAAATATTGAACAATTCTCGTGATTGACCGGAAGATGAACATCCTGTTCATTAAGCCACTGCCTAAAACCCAAGAGAGCGAGGGCATTCAAATAAGTCTGCCATTGGCAAATCTCACTCAACCCATAATCACTAATCTGGGTTGCTTGTTCAAAATGTTCTGGCTCCAGGTCAATGAATTCTGGTTGTAAAAGCCTCACATCATTGGCATCGATAGAAGAATACAGCATTTTTTGACTCCTTAATAATTCTCTATGTAATGACGCAGGCACTGAGCGTACAGACTACTCATTGAACGGTTTTTTGCCGTTTTAAGTTCTGCAGCAGCAGCTTGGAAAACCTCTTCATCAAAAAACACTTCAATGTGCTGCATCAAAGTATTTAAGTAATCTGGATCCGTCGAAATAGTCGCCAGATTTAGATTACGTACCTGCACCGAGAGAATCTGGAAAAACTGAGTCACAGTCCAATAGCGGACGCGGTTAAGAAGCGTTGTGGGATTGAGTACCCGACTCACTTGCGCTTGATTAGTCATATCTAGCTGAGCCGCAATTTTGCTTTGCGATTGACCTTCACAATAAACAAGCTTCAAGATGGCAATTACGTTGGGGGCAAACACCGCATACCTTGGACGTTGCTTGAGGTTATGAATATGTTCACGAATCCCTTGGGCGATGCCAAAATCCAAACAAGCAATCAGTTGCTGGCGACAGAATTCGCTTAGCTCCTGTTGGGCAATCTGATCGAGATTATTGGTTGAGTTCGGGTCACTGAATTCTTTGGCGATACCATAACGCGGATCAATCTCCTCTAGAGAGGTTGATTGAGGCATCCCATTACTGTTCCAAATAGCATGCTGTCGTAATAATTGGGCTAATTGCTTGAGTTCTTGCTGCAAGTCTTGGGGATCATTTATGGTGACTCCCTTTAATTGCAATCTTTGTTGCATTTCTTGGAGTTGGTTGGGGGTTGGGTCAGGACATCTTCTACCTCGATTTTGTGGTTGCTTGCGTCTATCCCGACGATAGACCGCGAGAAAGGCTGTTATGAGGTGACGATCGCGGGCCGCAAGTGCCTCTAATTTATGCGTACCAAACCGATTCAAAATGGCCCAATCGCTCAGGATACTCAGACCCCGTTCTGCTAGGAAATCTTTTAAGTCCTTATTTTGTCGGGTTTGGTGATAAACCCAGGTATCTAAACTAGATGTGGATTGGGCGTTGGGATTAAATTTCCGCAAAACTTCAACCGTGAATAGGGGGTAAGTGGCTTGCTGCGATTCGCCGTTGCGAGCCACAACCCATTGCTGCTTGCTATCGCGATCGCAAACAATTCGCTGTCTGCCATCATCATTCAGAACATAAGGTAACAAGTCGCGATAAGTGAATTGCCCTGTGCCCCAAAATAAACTTGCCAGTTTTTTGCAGGTTTTCAAAATGGCATAGGAAACATAACATCGCAGACACAAACCGGCTTGGGCCAGACTCTGCAAATCAACGGGAGATGCTTGAGTACTGAATTGGATATGGAGAGAAGTTTGCACCGATCGGTGCTGTTGCGGGGAGGGGTGCGATCGCGCCACCGCTCCCATCAGTTCCGGAAATTCTGCCTGGAAGAACTCAGAGGCCAGTGGCAGCAACTGCTTCTTATAGCCACATCCGTCACCCCCTGGGTCTATTCTCAAAATTTCCCAATATTTCGATAGAGGCCCCATGGGTCTAATCACCATTCAGTGGGCCTATTCTCCCAGACCCAACGGGGAGCCTGTAGTACCCCTAAGGGTAATCTTCAAACTCAGTGCCCAAACTGATTAGTTATCACGACGTCTCGATCTGAATCACGTCTTCTCCTGTGACGACAATGTGGTCAGGATTGCGGGGCTTGAGTTTCTCCACCTTGTCGCGTTTGCGCGTAGTGACAATGGTGATCGCACCCGATCGCAGTCTTGTCGCGGGTAGTCCACAATTTTGTTCGCGGGTGGGATGGCACTGCAGGTTCGGATTCGGTATCACCTGGTTTGCACAGACGCAAATATCCATTGAATTTCATCCTGATGACACGCAAGCTTAGAATACGTCGTCGAGTGAACTGAGCAAAGTTTGAGCCCTGCACACCTCAAAAGGCGCAGTGGCAGACCTTCTGCCCAAACCTGCAGATAGCCTCGAGTCTTGCCAGCTCCGTGACATCTAGGCAAGTGTTTTTCGATATCGCTTAAACTAACTGGGGTGCTAGGATTCGAACCTAGGAATGGCGGGACCAAAACCCGCTGCCTTACCACTTGGCGACACCCCATTGGAATGCTGTACTAGCTTAGCAGCTCACGACCTGACTGTGTCAAGATTTTTCTGAGGACAGGTCCTGTCAGGCGTGTAGGCCGCTATCGCGACCTCATCCTTCTTCTGATTGGGACAAAGAGAGTTGATGCTGGGGCTGAGATGCGACTGGTCTTGTCTTCACGATCGCTTGTATTGTTTGTGATAGCGCGATCGGCTGTTCCACCATCGCCATATGCCCACACTCGGGTAGCACGATAACATTGCCCTCAGGGCTCTCAAACAGATCATGAAAGCTGGCCAAATGCTGGACATACTGCTCTTCCATGACGGTATCTTCTAATCCAGCAATAAAATAGACTGGTTGCTGAAGATTCGCGACAACTTGAGGCAAAAGATGTACTTCCTCTTCCGTTGTGGAGTCTAAAAGCGCTCCAAGCGCCGCCGCTTCATCGGCTGCTAACAAATCAAGTACTCGCTGTTTCCCCCAGGTAGTTCCTAGAGGCTTAGCAACCATTAAGCGCGCAAAGGCATAGCCAATCAGCGGTAAGTGAGCCAGCCAGAAAGGACGCCAGCGAATAATTTGTTGGCCAGCTTGCCGAAACTTGCGAAATTCATCAGGGAGGTACACGCCTCCGCCCGCATTCACACAAATGACACCCGCTACTCGGTGCGGCAATAACTTAGCGGCCCACAAAGCGACACTACCGCCTAAAGAATGTCCCACCAGCCAAACCTTCGAGAGGTTCAATGATTCCAGTAACCTGCCTAAATCCTGTGCGTAGGCCTCTAAGGTATACGCCGCGCCCTTCTGAACACAATCCACAATGTCACAATAGCGTTGCTCAAGATAGGCATTAGAAGCTCCAAACCCTCTCAGGTCATAACTCAAGCATTGACAGTCAGACTGCAAGGACTGCACAACAGGTTGCCAATAGCGTTGACTAAGGAGCCAACCGTGTACAAAAACAATCGTTTTATCGGCATCGACGTTTTTTGTCGTCAGCGTATAGGCGTGGGGAACCCCGAAAACATTGATATAAGGCATATACCCATCATATCTTGATGCGGAAGAGCTACCCTAAAAAACATCAAAACTAGACAATTAATGACTCTGATTTAACAAACGATAGCGCACCCCTTCGGCAATTTTTTGGCCTAGATATTCTGGGATCAAGCTTTCATTTGGGCCTAACAAGTAAAGAATTAAGCGTGTTCGGCCTCGCCAAACTAAGAGATTGGCATTGACAACTAATAAGTCTTCTTGCCAGATGGCATACATTACCTTGTAAAACAATCCTGGCTGGTTGTCTGCTTCAATCAACAACGCTGGCAAGTGAAAGACCGGATCCACATAGAACTCTGTCTCAACTTGTTCTAATCCTGCATCAAGGTTGAACTCAACGGTGAGCATTTCTTCAACCTCGAAGTTGCCAGCCAAAGCCTCCCGCACAGCACGACAAACGTTGTCAGCGGTTTTCGTTGGCAGTGCTTTGCCCCCACGCGAAACAACTAGCTTGATGAAAACTAGCATCGGCGGATAAATTTGACCATAGAGACTGAGGTTGTGAATGGTCAGCCCGTAAGCTGCCAGAACACCAAAAATATCACTCAGCAAAAAGGATTGATTACGATACGCAAAATGAAGTGCACTGCGATTTCCCTCCGGCTTTAGCTCAATCACCGCTTTACGTGTCTTGTAAAGCTGATAAGCAAGCCGCAAGTTCTGCAGCTGAATTTCGCTGCTCACAAACTGCTCATAGAACTGAGGGAACGCACGGTTAAACCGTTTAAGCAGTTCCATGGTAGATGGTTTTAAACCAGCGGCCATAACCAGGAGGAAAAAAATACGTCGTTGAGAATGCTTTAGAATACCAGCAACTTGAGTCAGGAACCGACCTTAGAATCATCACGATTCTGAATTTACGGCTGTCTGCTTATGTCGCCTGCTGTGGCCTGAAAGCCTGAGTAAACGAAATGCACAGAGAGCTTTAATCAAATTGCTCATCTTCTAAACGCTGTCAGCCTACGCCACAGTACCGGTGCCAATATAGCTGTACTAATGACAAGAGTAAGATACGTTCATCAATGACTCTGCGGTAGCGTCACAATGAAAGGGAGCCTGAATTCGTCCATTGAAAATGGTTCCCAGAATTGTGCCTGCAGTATTACCTCGCTCATTATGCTACACCTAGGTTAGGCTTATCGTACTTGAAGAGTTCTTGTAAAACCTCACCAATAGGGCCATTAGAGTAAGAAAACTGCTATTTGGTTACATCCTTAGAAGACACGATGGAGCAGATATATTACTCTAAGAGACTGTTACTGTTATTTCACGTACATCGCCTGAACCTGTATGGGTTTCTGGAAAAGTTTATTTACAGGCACCGAAACCGACCTGCCCGTACAGGATAAGTCGGTTTCCTCAAGGTATCTGGCTGAAGTCTCTGACCAAGAGCGGGGCCAGCGGATTATTTTCAGCACCGAACGCGATATTGACCTCTATGAGCTAGAGGAACTTTGCGACGCTGTCGGCTGGGCTCGTCGTCCTATCCGCAAAGTTCGCAAAGCCATTCAACACAGTTTCTTGGTCGTCTCAATGTGGGAACAACAAGGGACACGGCGACGGCTCATTGGATTTTCACGAGCGACTTCTGACCACGCCTTTAACGCCACGATTTGGGATGTCGTTGTTCATCCTGACTATCAAGGCAAAGGGTTAGGCAAGACGTTGATGAAGCAGTTGATTAAGAAACTGCGGAGCGAAGACATTAGTAATGTCACGCTCTTTGCCGATCCCCACGTGGTGGATTTTTATCGCAATTTAGGTTTTGTTCCTGATCCAGAAGGGATTAAGGGCATGTTTTGGTATCCCGACTGAGGCTATAGAGAGCAAACGGTATAAAACAAACAAACTTTAAGTCTTCGTCATTTCCCACGAGCCTTTTTCGGAGTTTAGGGCAGACTTGAGTTTGGTCATCTAGCCTATCTTCAAGGAGTCAAGCACTATGCCCAAAGCGATCGCCGAGGAAAATACGTGTCTCAAAGCTAAGATACTGGGCTCACAGGACTTAAAAGATGCCGAAAAGATCTATGTCCCAAAGGGACATGTATTCTACGTGAGTCGCTATGCCCCGGCTCAAAATCAACATACCTTTCTTGAGTTAGCATCGCCGTTGAACACCATGGACGGCACCACTCGCATCAAAGAGGTCTATGGCTATGATCCCCATATCAAAATTGAAGGGGAGCCAGACAAACCGGCTGGCGGAGGGACTGGGAAATTAGACACCACCCAACCCATCAAGCTAAACGTGCCCTACTTTATGCAGTTAGACAACGATCCAACCGTTTTTGGGCCTGGCTGGCGGCAGTGCAATACAACGAGCAACGCGATGCTGGCTGACTATCTTTTGAAAGGCAAACTTTCTGAGGCAGCCACTGCAAAGGGATATCCTGAGCCTGAATCTTTATACATGCGGATTGTCAAAAAATACGGTGATACAACAGATCACGTAGCCCAGACCAAGGCACTAAAAGAATTAGGCATTGAATCTTACTTTAGCTATACCCTTTCTCCTAAAGACGTACTGCTATCACTCAGCTACGGTATTCCCGTCGTCGTCGGTTTTGCCTACAAGGGCAGTGGTCATATTTGCTGCATTGCTGGACATAATCCCGTCACGCGCAATTACCTGGTCCACGATCCCTATGGAATTCGCCATGGCAGCAGCAACTCTTACGACGTTGGAACGCCTGCGGCGTTTGATCCCTACTCCTACGATGTGATGCAAAGCATTTATTGGGATATGGGCGGCGAAGCAGGCTGGGGCCGCATTGTGACGAGCGTAGGCGGGCAACCAACTGGTCTACCCACAGGACTGTAAAGTCTGGCGATAGAAAATCAATCTAAAGCTTGTGGCGATGCGTCGGGATCAGCGTATGCTAATTTCTCGGGGATTGCTAGTCCGCTGACGTTGCTTGACGGTCATCGAGTAGTCTCATGTCGGTAGCTGTGGGTTTTCTGCAGGCAACGCTCAGAGCGTACACTGTCTGCTCGCAGGCTCATACTGATACCATTTCGCCAAAATGCATTTGCTGTACCCAAAAGGACACAGATCATGATGATTGACGAGCTAGATACCTCTATTGAAGATATTCGAGCTAGAGAAATCTTAGATTCGCGCGGTCGACCCACGATCGAAGCTGAGGTTTACCTGGCTGGCGGTGCAGCAGGGATTGCCCAAGTACCCAGTGGCGCTTCAACCGGCAGCTTCGAAGCTCACGAGCTGCGGGATGATGATGCCGCTCGCTTTGGTGGTAAAGGCGTCCTCAAAGCGGTCGAGAATGTGGAAGAGGAAATCGCCCCTGAGCTAATGGGCATCAATGCCCTTGAGCAAGGCGTGGTCGATAACATCATGATGGATATCGACGGGACGGAAAATAAGTCGAAGCTGGGAGCCAACGCCATTTTGGCGGTTTCCTTAGCCAATGCGAAAGCGGCCGCCGCCGCCGTAGGATTACCTCTATATCGCTATTTAGGCGGCCCCCTGGCCAATCTTCTACCAGTCCCCCTCATGAATGTTGTGAATGGGGGAGCCCACGCCGATAACAACGTGGATATTCAAGAGTTCATGATTGTCCCCATCGGGGCTCCCACCTTTGCCGAAGCACTGCGCTGGGGAGCCGAGGTTTTCGCTAGCCTCAGCAAGGTTTTGAAAAGCAAAGGGTTATTAACAGGTGTCGGCGATGAAGGTGGCTTTGCGCCTAATCTGGGTTCTAATCAAGAAGCCTTAGAGCTTTTGATCCAGGCCATTGATCAGGCTGGCTACACGCCTGGTGAACAGGTCGCACTGGCACTCGATGTCGCCGCGAGCGAGTTCTACAGCGATGGCCAGTACACCTACGACGGCACCCCCAGCGCCCCAGAGACCTTAATTGATTATCTCGCTGATCTCACCAGTAAGTTCCCGATTGTCTCCATTGAAGACGGTTTACACGAAGAAGACTGGAGGAGTTGGGCAGCCCTGACCCAAAAACTAGGCAGCAAAATCCAGTTGGTAGGCGATGACTTATTTGTCACCAACCCCACCCGTTTGCAGAAAGGTATTGACCAGGCCGTCGGCAACTCCATTCTGATTAAGCTCAACCAGATTGGCAGCTTGACCGAAACGCTAGAGACCATCGATTTGGCCATGCGTCACAGCTACACCTCTGTTATCAGCCATCGCTCAGGGGAAACAGAAGATACGACTATTGCCGATCTTGCCGTAGCCACCCGCGCAGGACAGATTAAAACAGGTTCTCTGAGCCGCAGTGAGCGGATTGCCAAATACAATCGCTTGCTCCGTATCGAAGATGAGCTAGGTGAACAAGCCATTTATGCTGGCACAGTGGGCATGGGACCTAAGCTTGGTTAAGCAACTTTAGCGCGGGTGAACCAGTCAGACTAACCTAAAGATAGTGCTTTCCATCCTGTGAGGTCATGCTCGTGAATGTTGCTAATTTATGGCCATGGCAGGTGCTACGCTCTTGCCGCCAGGTGACAAGACGCCTGTCACCTGTTTTGGTTGCCAGCACCGCCTTGCTGACAACAGGAGCAACGCTCCCCCCCAAACCATCCTCAGCAACGATCCCGCCTCAAGTCGCCGATGTCACTATCCAAATCCCCGTTGTGATTCCTAGCGGATATCCCGTGATTGTGGTTCCTCGTCGCGATCGCGATGAGGAACGGGAAGTCACGCTCCAGTTTGTAGCGCAAGGGGATGACTGGGCTACTATCTACCTCGATGATCGCCTGCTCTTTAGGGCCTCTAATACCCGGCGGAACTACTCCGTGACACTCGAACCTGGCGCTTATCATCTCGAAATCACTGGGGTCTCCCGGTTTGAAGTCTGGGGTTCCGGTTATCTAGACGTTGGGCGCGATAATTCCAACATCATTGTCATTCGCTATGGCAAAGATAGCGGTATTCGGGTTGCGGGTGATCCCTATGCGTGGATTCCGGATTAATTCACGCATCCCGTATCCGCATTCAAGATTCTGATACCCTACTACTCATTCATGTAGGGGACTAACCGTGATTCTGTATGTGCTGGATATGCTAGGGGTTGCTGTGTTTGCAGTCAGTGGAGCACTCGCAGCTGGAGGCAAGCATCTCGATCTGTTGGGCGTTCTGGTCATTGCGGTGGTGACTGCACTGGGTGGAGGAACACTGCGGGATGTTTTGCTAGATCGTTCGCCCTTTTGGATACAGCAACCTGACTACTTCATCGTCACCCTCATAGCGGCCAGCCTCACCATTTTGTATACACGGTTTCTCAAACCTCCTCAGCGGGCTTTACTGATTGCTGACGCCTGTGGTCTGGCTTTATTCAGTATCAGTGGCGCTCAAATCGCCGAAGCTGCCAACCTCTCAAGTTTGATTGTGGTTTTGATGGGAACTTGCACGGGAGTAGTGGGTGGTGTCATTCGCGATATTTTGCTGGTTGAAATTCCGATCATTTTGAATCGTGGCAACATCTACGCCACAGCAGCGATCGCAGGCATATATGTGTATCTGTTGATGCAAAAACTGGGCGTAACCTTAACAGTAGCCACGTTGGTGGGCATGGGAACCATCATTGCCTTGCGTTTAGCAGCCATTATTTGGGGGTTATCGCTTCCTGTTTATCGCCTCACCGATCAGGAGTAAGGGATGGAACACCCAGCCTACCAATGGATTGATAAGGCATTAAACACCATCCATAAAGCTCACTGGCATCGGGTCATGCAACCTTTAGAAGGCAAAGCTGGACCTGAGATGGTGCTGGATGGACGAACAGTTATTAACTTCGCGAGCAATGATTATTTGGGGTTGGCAGGTGATCCCCGACTGGCCACAGCGGCGATCGCAGCCATTCAAACCTATGGCACGGGGAGTACCGGTTCACGCCTCTTGAGTGGACACCGACCACTGCATCGCCAACTAGAGCAAGCGATCGCAGACTGGAAGGAAACGGAAGATGCGATCGTTTTCAGCTCCGGCTATTTGGCAAATATCGGCACCATTAGTGCCTTAGTCGGGGCACGTGACTTGATTTTGTCCGATCAATACAATCACTCTAGCCTGATTAATGGGGCACGGCTGAGCGGAGCGACCGTGCAAGACTATGCCCACAGGGATATCCAGGACTTGCAGCAGCAATTGGTCAAACTGCGATCGCAGTATCGCCGCTGCCTGATTATGACGGACAGCGTCTTCAGCATGGATGGTGATATCGCCCCTATCCCTGAAATCCTCGATGCAGCCGACCAATTTGACTGCATGGTATTGGTGGATGAAGCCCACGGAACAGGGGTGTTGGGCAAAACAGGTGCAGGCGCGGTAGAGCATCTGGGTTGTCGTGGGCGACCCTTAATACAGATGGGCACTCTCAGCAAGGCGCTCGGCAGCTTGGGCGGTTATGTCGCCGGTACTGCCAACGTCATCGATTTTCTGCGTAATCGTGCCCCCAGTTGGATCTATACAACCGGACTGACCCCGGCAGCTACAGCCACAGCGCTAGCTGCGATCACAATCATCCAGGCTGAACCACAACGGCGCGATCGCCTGTGGCAAAATGTCGACATCCTCAAGCAACGATTAACTGAAGTATTGTCCAGCAAGCCAAAGGCAAAGATTTTCCAAAGAGTATTGCCGTCCGACTCACCGATTATCTGCCTGGAAGTCAGCAATGCGGCTGCGGTTGTTCAGTTAAGTCATCAGCTCAAAACTCAGGGGTGTTGGGTATCTGCTGTGCGCCCCCCAACGGTTCCCACCAGCCGCTTGCGGATAACAGTCATGGCCACACACACACACCAACATATCCACACTTTATTCCAGGTTCTCGGGCAACTCCCTTAAATTAGAAAACAAGTATTAGGTAACATCTTTAACAAGCCTGACAACTCACTATTCTCCCCAGAGAAAAGATGTTTCTTGAAATTGCAACCCCCGCGCCCTGGTTTAAGGCAGCATCGACAACAAATCCGACCTATCAGTTTCACTCGGTAGCCGGACGCTATGTCTTGCTGTCTTTCCTACAATCCTCTCAACATGCCACTAGCCAAACAATCTTGCATGACTTAGAGCAACATCGAGAAATCTTGGATGATGATTTCTGCTGCTTTTTTGGCGTCAGCAGTGATCCAGAAGACCAGAAGCTATCACGCCTGAAGGCAAAAATCCCTGGCATTCGTTTTTTCTGGGACTTTGAGCAAAAGATCAGTCACCAATTCGGAGTCATTGATGATCAAGGCAACTACCATCCCTGTACCTACGTTCTGGATGAACGGTTGCGGGTGCTAGCCGTACTCCCTTTTGATGAACAGCCCGAACATCACCTGACTCAATTACGAACCATCCTGAACGGTTTACCAGAACTCCCTCCGGCTGCAATGGCCTCCGTGCAAGCTCCCGTTCTGGTCGTACCCCGCATCTTCGAGCCTGACCTTTGTCAAGCGTTAATTGATTACTACAACCAGCATGGCGGTGCCGAATCAGGGTTTATGCGAGAAAAAGACGGGCGCACAATCATGATCAAAAGTGATGACTTTAAACGTCGCCGTGACCAAGAAATTCATGACAAAGCTTTACGCGACCAAGCTATGTTCCGTATCCATGATCGGCTAGCGCCTGAAATTTATAAGGCCTTTCAGTTCAAAACAACACGAATTGAGCGCCATATCGTCGCCTGTTATGACGATGAGAGCCAAGGGTTTTTCCGTCCCCATCGCGACAATACAACCAAAGGTACGGCTCATCGGAGATTTGCAGTCTCGCTCAATCTCAACACGGGCGAATATGAAGGGGGCATGCTGCGTTTTCCAGAGTTTGGTCGTCAAACATATATTCCCCCTGCAGGGGGAGCCCTAGTCTTTTCATGTTCTCTGCTGCATGAAGCAACTCCAGTTACACAAGGTATTCGGTATGCTTACCTGCCGTTTCTGTATGATGATGCGGCGGCAAAGATCCGAGAAATGAATTATCAGTTTGTTGGCGAGGAATTCCAGCATCAAGACAAGGACACGCCTTCTCCCAAGGGATTTCAAACAAAATCGAAGAAATCTCGCAAGAAAAAGCGTTGATGTCGGCTACCAAGATTAATCCTCAGGGAGTACCCACTTCGGCGGCTGCGACGCCCGCTCCATGATTTTCTTGCGTACTGCCTCATCAGCCATTTCTAGCATCTTATCAAGGGATGTTTCCTCAATGAATTTGGATGCCTGCTGGGTATATTCCTGGTTAGGACATTTCTCGCCCAGGACACAACCGTTCACACAATCAACAGCACAATTAACCGTTTCCATGAACCCTTCTCCTCTCTAATCCGCAGCTAAGGGATACTGGGTATACTTTCAGGACAACCCGCTACCCTCTCTTCAAAAATGATCTTAAGGGATCACCCTTAAAGGTGCTGGGAGCGGATTTCCACATTTAGGGTAAAAGTTTTCTCTGCTTGAGAATTGGCAAAATATCAGGCAAATCGGCGGGTGTGTGGCAGAGGGCGATCGCGCCTGCTGCCTGCAGTTCATCCTCCGTTCCGAAGCCCCAAGTCACGCCAACTGCAGTGATACCATTTTGCCGGGCCCCCAACATGTCATGTTGACGATCACCCACCATAATCACCGCCCTGGGATCAATGGCCTCGGCCTGTAAGACGTACGCTAACAGATCACCTTTGTGGGCACGGGTGCCGTCAAACTCACTG
>JBCBTQ010000116.1:0-17689 GCA_039818605.1 Cyanobacteria bacterium J06639_14
CGATACCACTTGGCTGCTGGACTATCACGAAATTCACATCGTGCCTATCGCTAACCCGGATGGCCGAAAGTTTGCTGAGCAGGGGTATTCCTGGCGGCGAAACACCAATCCTAATCCCCCACCTGGTGAAGAGCCCGCGCCTTTCCCTAACTATGGTGTCGATCTCAACCGCAATTTTGACTTCAAATGGAATGAAGCTGAGGATATCCCTGGTGCACTCCCCCCCTCCAGTGGCGATCCGTCCAGTAATGTCTATCGCGGTGAAGCTCCGGCATCGGAACCCGAAACCCAGGCGGTGCAAGACTATGTCAGGTCTATCTTCCCCGATCAGCGGGGACCCGAAGATACGGATGCCGCTCCCGAAGATGCCACGGGGGTATTTCTGGATGTGCATAGCTTCGGCAATCTCGTACTCCATCCTTGGGGCTGGACCGAAGCCGACTCTCCCAATGAGACAGCACTACGTACCCTGGGGCGCAAATATGGCTATTACACCGGGCAAGGTCCTGATGGAGCCTACGATGTGGATGAAAGTCTGGGTCTTTATCCTACAGATGGCACTTCCGGCGATTGGGCCTACGGGGAACTGGGCGTTGCGGGTTACATTCTTGAGCTAGGCGAAACATTTTTCCAACCCAGTGAAGACTTTGAGACGGCTATCTTGCCCGAAAATATGCCTGCTCTAACCTACATGAGCAAGGCGGCCCGCCGTCCTTACCAAACGCCAGCGGGACCAGAAGCGGTTGATGTTGAGGTCGATTTACCCCAGGTCGTTGCGGGCAAATCGGTGGTGCTGACAGCGTTGGCGGATGATGGTCGTTATGACGATGGCGTGATCGCGGATGACGAAGTTGGCACTGTCAATGACCTTCCAGAACCCAGTCAAGATGTGGTAGCCGGACGCTATTCCATCAATACACCTTCTTGGATTGATGGCGTTGAATTGTTTGACATGAGTGCGGCGGATGGCACGTTTGACAGTTCTGTAGAAATGCTGACGGCCACAATTGATACGACAGGATGGGAAGCTGGACGGTATACCGTTTTTGTAGAAGGACAAGATGCCGATGGCAACTGGGGGGTTCCCACAGCTGTATTTCTGGATGTGGTCGCAGCGCCTGAGGGGGCATCCATAACCGAAGGCTCTGATGAAGCTGAAACCATTGTTGGTGAAAAAGTGCCGGAGGTTATCTATGCCCTTGGTGGCGATGATGTTGTCGCCGGTCGTGGGTTGAATGACTTGATCTTTGGTGGTGATGGGGATGATGTTCTGCGAGGTGATAGCAACAAGCGTAACCCTGGCAGACCCAATGGTGGGGATGACATTATCTACGGTGGAGCCGGGAATGACCGGATTGGTGGTAAAGGCGGCGACGACACGCTTTACGGTGACGAGGGGGATGACTCTATTTGGGGCGATGATGGGGACGACCTGCTGTGGGGTGGCGCGGGGGATGATATCCTGACCGGCGATGACGGCTCTGGTGGCAGCGGTAGCGACACCTTTGTCCTTTCCTATGAGGCTGGCACCGACACCATCACTGACTTTGAGGTAGGGACCGATTTCATTGGTCTCTTTGGCAATATCAGCTTTAATCAGCTAACGATTGGCCAAGCCGCAGAGGATACCTTGATTGAGTTCAATCGCCAGACCCTGGCAACGCTTTCTGGCGTGAATGCCGCTACTCTGACTGAATCGTCCTTCATCCCGGTCTAGTTTAGGGTTTCAAGGCTGGCAGTCTGGACGTTCGGGGGAATATGCCCCAGTTGCCCTGATTTGTAATGCGTTGTGGGATTGCTGGATGCCGTTGAGTTCTGGTTTCCTTCCGTACATGTACGGAAGGAAACCAGACTCATGTTTCCACCCTCGACTTAGGGCGCGGCTGTGTCCACTGCCCAAGTTATGGAGCCAAATGACTGGATTCTGTTTTGTCTACCGCATCCTGGAAATGCTAAGTATTGAGGATTGATTAAGTCTCAACCCACATGTTAAAAAATTCCTCTTGATGAAACTGGGATTTCATACAGCATTGGGTGGACCAAAAATGGTCCAATTGTCTTTGAATGTACAGCTGATGAAACCTATGAAGCGACTGAATGGGATGAGAAATTGTGTCTTTAGAGAATTTCTAGGACATGGTTGCAATCCAAAATAGCCCATCTAAAATCACCAATTGTTACTTTGCAAGCACTCCATAGTCAGTTAGCAATTGGCACATGTTTCACCAGAAGACTTCCTATAATTGTTGGAGAAATAACCAGGCACACTGAGCACTCACACCCACTGATGGCAGACACCCCGGTTTCCATCTTTATTTCGTACGCCCGAAAAGATCAAGACCTCATGCGGGAGTTGGAAAGTCACCTGGAACCGCTGAAACTGAGCTGTTTGGTCAAGAGTTGGTACGATGGCTGCATTTCTCCAGGGGAAGAATGGGAGCCACAGATTAAGGAGAATTTAGGCAAAGCTCAAGTTATTCTGCTGCTCATCAGTGTCGATTTTATTAAATCCAGATATTGCTACGACGTTGAGTTGACAACAGCTATTGAGCGTCACAAGGCTAAAGATGCCTGTGTCATTCCCGTGATTTTGCGATCTTGTATGTGGAAGCAAGTACCCGTCAGCGATATGCGATTAGGTGATTTGCAAGCTCTACCAAGCGATGCCAGACCGATTAGCAAATGGTCAGATCGCGATGAGGCGTTTACCAACATTGCCGAAGGTATCTTTTCCCGCATCCAGCGGCTGCAACAGGAACAGCAAGCAGCCGAGCGCCAACACCACGAAACAGAATCCGAACGCCAACGTCAAGCACATGCAGAAGCTCAACGTCAATGGGAGGAAACAGAATATCAGAGAAAGCGGGCGGAATATTACAACGGCGGGCTGTATTATCTTGAGAACGACAATTACCCGCAGGCTGTTGCTTATTTGAGGCAAGCAGAACAGTATGGCCACCCCGATGCTAATCGGATGCTTGCAGAAGCGAAACGCCAACACCGAGAGCGCGAAGCAGCCGAGCACAGACGTAGAGCGCAAGACGAACTCAAATCAGAGAAAGGAATTGACTACACCTACTTACGAGACCTCCTGAAAACTGGCGATTGGCAAGCCGCCGATCGTGAGACCTACGAAGTAATGATCGGAACTGTGGGCAAAAAATCAGGAGATTATTTCACAAAAGGTGAGTTGTTGAATTTTCCTTGTGCCGATCTGCTCACGATTGATCGCTTGTGGGTTAAGTACAGTGGCGGTAAGTTTGGCTTTAGCGTGCAACAGCGAATTTACGTCGAGTGCGGTGCAAAACTCGACGGTCAGTACCCAGGTGATAAAATTTGGGCCCGGTTTGGCGATCTCGTTGGCTGGAGAAGAGATGGAATGTGGATCCTAGATGTCACTTTTGACACAAAAGCTGCCGAAGGCCACCTTCCTTTGTTAGTGGGGTGTGGTTGGAATTATGAATGGTGTTCTCTTCTATCGCATCCAGGCTTGCAAAGTGTAAATCATAAAGACTTTGGGTAATTCTGAAGCCAACGTAGGGTACTAACCCGGAATATCCTATGAACCAATCCTTGAAATGCACAACCTCTGACCATGCAGGGATAGTTTTTTCGAACTTGGATGATGGCTGTTCTTGGAGTATGAGGAGCTAAGTCGCTACATTGATGTTGATTAGGTAAATTGGGTAATGAAGCAGGTTCATCCAGTAAGCTTTGGTCTTTGATCGGTAGGCATAGAGGAATGTAGAAGTAGCCTATCAACCGTACATCCTATTAGATTGCTCGGTTAAGGTGGTGCGTTCCAACCGCGGGAAAAGCTCAGAAGTTATCTGTTATCAAGGAACGCACCCTACGTCTGGTGTAAACTACTTTACCGATCTAGGCAGCGGCCTGTTTAATGCCAGTTCTCGCTTCTTCAAGTACCTGAGTGCGGGTAGCTTCATCGCTAGTCATCTGATCGGCATGAATGAACTGTATATCGGTGATGCCTATGAATCCAAAGACAGCTCGTAGATACGGCTCCTGATAATCGTATTGAGCAAAGGGGGTTCCTGGTCGGAAGCTAGATCCTCGACCGGTGATCACCACAATTTTGCGATCGCCCGCAAGGCCCCTGAAGCCATTTTCATCGACGGCAAAGGTGCGACCGGGGCGAACAATCTGGTCAATGTAAGCTTTGAAGACAGCAGGTACGCTGAAGTTATACATCGGAATGCCGAATACACAAATATTGGCAGCTAAAAGCTCATCCACTAATTGGTCCGAGAGCTGTAGTGCATCCGTCAATTCAGCCGAGCGTTGTTCTGGAGGCGTGAAAGAACCGGCAATCCAGGATTCCGTAATCGGGGGAACGGGGTTATGCCCAATGTCGCGATAGGTGACCGTTCCGTCAGGGTGGGTGGCTTTCCAGGTGGCTACAAATTCCTGCGTTAGCATGCGGGTGATTGATTGGTGGGAACCAGGTGTTCCAGAAAAAGAGCGTGGACTGGAATCAAGGTGCAGTAGCTGAGCCATCGCGTAAACCTAAATCATCTATCTGGTGTTATAGTTCGAAAAAAATGAACGGACAATGGTAGAAAGTACATTTTTCTTGTCCGATCGTTCAAATCTTGCTAGGAAATTAGCATGGATGCTTTGAGTGAGGTTTTTCGAACGGTTTCCATCGAAAGCACAACCTGTTATCGAATTGAACTGACTGCACCTTGGGGACTGCAAATGTCGGCTTTCAAGGGGGCCGTTTTCCTCGTCATCTTACGCGGTAGTGGTTGGCTAGAAGTTGAAGGTATGGAGGCGCACATGCCTTTAGTTGGGGGTGATTTGGTCTTGTTGCTGAATGGCCAACCCCATGCTTTACGCCATGCGCCTCCCGAACGCGCAGAGGAATCTGCAGCACAACCCATGATTGATTTTGAACGTTTCCTGGAAACTCAAGCAGAGGACACGTCCAATGTTTTTTGCTTCGATGGAGTTGGGCTGGCAACGACCGTGATGTATGGCCGTTTCCGCTTCACAAACCTGCCTGAAAATCCCCTCCTGTGTGCATCACCTCCGTTGCTCATGATCAAAGGCGAGGACATGTCTGCGGTGGCATGGTTAGAGACCACGTTGCAGTTTCTAGCGTCGGAAATGGTGAGTGGTCGTCCAGGGGCTGAGACGGTCATCAATCACCTAGCGAGTATTTTGCTGGCTCAAGTGTTGCGAGCTTATGGAGCTAGTCGGGAGTGTAGCGATCCTTGCTGGCTAAGAGCCCTAACGGATCCCGCCATTGGCCCCGCCATGGATCTGATCCATCGGCATCCGGAGCGCCTGTGGACGGTTGAAAAACTCGCGGAGCAGGTGGGTGTGTCGCGCACCAAGTTTTTCACACAATTTCACGAGCTCGTGGGTGAGCCACCAGGCAAATACCTAACCCGTTGGCGAATGCAGAGAGCCAGCCAAGCCTTACGCCAGAAGTATATGACCCTGAGCGAAGTCGCGAACCTGGTTGGATATGAATCAGAAGCTTCCTTCAGCAAAGCATTTAAGCAGTGGATGGGGCAATCGCCTGGAGCCTATCGAAAGCAACTGCTGGGTTGAGTCATGGCGTTTAAAAAGAGCGTGGATTGCTCCAACTATCTACGGTTGGCCGGGCCCAAATTTTCCTATGGATCTAGTACTCTGCGGCAGCCAGTGTAGGGTTAGTTGTGGAGGCTGTTGATGTAGTCTTGGAACTTCGCCAAGACTGGCACGAGGACCGGTTTCACCATCGCGATCGCTGTTTGGAGCGAGACCGTTGTGCGTTCTCTGTATTCAGACTCATCCCAAGTTGCGAGGAGTTCAGTCACCAGGAGGGGGTAGACTTGCACCTGGCATGTGCCACCCCACTTCTCATAGGCGTACTCACAGAGAAGCGTATTGCTCAATTGCCCCATTGCCCCTGCTTCTTCTAGGGCCTCTTTGGCTGCAGATTCAGCTGAGGAAAGGTCAGGTTCAATCATGCCTTTGGGGATACCCCATGCGCCGGAATTGGTTGAGGTGATCAAAACAATGTGTAGCTGGTCATCGCACCAAAGGTATGGGACAACCGCTGACTGGTGGTATATCAAAGTTGGCGAGTTCAGCATTAGTGATGCTTGGGTGTTAACGTTCAGCATACCAATTTGTGATTTTGGGCTTTGTTGTGAGCTTTCGACCTGAGTTTAAGTTGCAGGGCGATCGGTCGAAAGGTTTACGGTTTTGGATTTTGGTGGTTCGTGGTTCGTTGGGGCGAGGCATTGGAGCAAGGAGCTTTGTGTCTGACACGATAGTTATTCATCCAATGCCTCGCACCAGTACATGGTGGTGGTTCGTGATTGGTTGATGGTTGTTTGGGGAAGAGCCGGGGCGGGTTTTGAGCGAGAGGGATTGTAATTTTCCGTGGGCGATTAATGGTGGTTCGTGATTGGTTGATGTTCGTTTGGGGAAGAGCCGGGGCAGATTTTGAGCGAGAGGGATTGTAATTTTCCGTGGGCGATTAATGGTGATTCGTTGATGGTTGATGTTCGTTTGGGGAAGAGCCGGGGCGGGTTTTGAGCGAGAGGGATTGTAATTTTCCGTGGGCGATCGGCTGAACCCGCCCCTACGATTACCCCATCACCCTTCCACCCTTCCACCCTGCTATTCCTCTGTTCTATCCCCCAAGCCAACACGCATGTATTGGAACCATTCCACCAAATTGTCTACCTGCTTGTCGGGCTTAAGGACACCCAGGCCGCGCACTGTTACCTTATTGGCACCATAGACAAACCGAGTTTTGAGATGTCCGGGTAGATTTTCATGGAGGCGTTTCCAGGCGGGTTCTTCCATTGGGGTTTCTAAGATGACGTGCTGCTTACCTTCCAATTTGATGTGAGCAAAGCCGAGCTGCTTCGCAATTTGTTTCAGCTCTAGGACCCGGATGAGTTGCTCTGTTGCATGGGGAATGGAACCGTAGCGATCGCTCAAGTCCACCGCAATTTGGGTCAATTCGCGTTTACTATCGGCAGCGGCCAGAGATCGGTAAACACTCATCTTCTGTTCCACATCATCGATATAGCTATTGGGGATAAAGGCCGTGACCTTGAGATCCACCTGAGTATCATCCACTTTGGGAATTTCCTGACCGCGAATGTCGGCAATTTCCTCTTCCAGCATGTCCATATACAGGTCAAAGCCGATCGCATCCATTTGCCCCGATTGTTCGACCCCAAGGAGGTTGCCCACCCCCCGAATCTCCATGTCGCGCATCGCTAGCTGGTAACCAGACCCTAACTGCGCAAATTCCTGAATTGCCCGCAAGCGTTGACGTGCCTTGGGCGTGAGGGTTTGCTGACGAGGGTAAAACAACCAGGCATGAGCTTGTATGCCCGATCGCCCGACGCGTCCCCGTAACTGATAGAGCTGCGAGAGGCCAAACTTATGGGCGTCTTCAATCAAAATGGTGTTCACGCGGGGAATATCTAACCCCGATTCAATAATGGTGGTGCATACGAGGATATCGGCCTCACCACTGTTGAAGCCCAGCATCGTAGCTTCGAGTTCGCCTTCTTGCATTTGCCCATGAGCGATCATGATGCGAACACCCGTGACCCACTCCCGCAACCGTGCTGAGATTTCTTCAATCCCTTCCACCCGAGGCACGACGTAGAAGACCTGTCCACCTCTATCCAATTCCTGGCGGATGGCACTGCGAATCGCTTCCGGATCGTAGGGCGATAAGTGCGTTTTAATGGGGCGGCGAGCGGGGGGTGGTGTCGTAATCAGGCTCATTTCGCGCACGCCCGAAAGTGCCATATAAAGCGTCCGGGGAATTGGAGTGGCGCTGAGCGTGAGCACATCCACTGCCGTTTTTAGGGTTTTGATTTTTTCCTTTTGATTCACCCCAAAGCGCTGTTCCTCATCCACGACCAGCAACCCGAGATCTTGGAACTTCACGGTTTTGCCCAATAGTTGGTGAGTTCCGACCACGACATCGAGTTCCCCCGTCTTCAGGCGCTGGAGGATATCTTTTTTTTCGTCAGCCGTGCGGAATCGGTTCAGCAGCCCCACCTGGATCGGATAGGGGGCAAACCGTTCCTTAATTGTGTGGTAGTGCTGTTGCGTCAAAATTGTGGTCGGGGCCAGGAGCGCTACTTGCTTGTGTGCCGTCACGGCTTTGAAAATAGCGCGCACGGCAACTTCTGTTTTCCCGAACCCGACATCCCCACACACCAAGCGATCCATGGGGCGATCGCTTTCCATATCGCGTTTCACATCCTGCGTTGCTTTGAGTTGATCGGGGGTTGGCTGATACGGGAAGGAATCTTCCAACTCCTGCTGCCAGGGCGTATCTTGTGGAAATAGGAAGCCTGCCAACTTAGCTCGCTGAGCATAGAGCTTGAGCAGATCCACGGCCACCTTTTTGACCGCTTTGCGCGCTTTGCCTTTCGTCTTCTCCCAGGCTTTGCCCGTCATTTTGTTGAGTGCGGGGGCCCGGTCAGTCGTGGCGCGATAGCGGGAAAGGGTGCCCACCTGATCGGCTGCCACCCGCAACAGCCCATCAGCGTATTGAATAACCAGATACTCCCGCGTCTCGTGATCTACGGTCAGGCTTTCCAATTTCAAGAAGCGGCCAATTCCATGGTTCCGGTGAACCACAAAGTCGCCTGGTTTCATCTTATTGGGGTCAACCTGCTTTGAGGTGGCCCGACGGCGCTTTCGGACATACCCTGGCGTCGCGAGACTTTGCTGGCCAAAGAATTCCTGATCGGTCACGATGACCAAGCGGAAGGTGGGCAATACGAACCCTTCTAGTTCCGCTAAACCCGAATATTTCAGGGCCACAGGGGTATGTTGTGACTGCAGCTTCTCGATCGCTGGATAGTCACGCGGATTAGGAATAAACTGAGCCGGACAATCGTGCTCCTGGAGCAGGGCTACCGAGCGCGAAGGCTGGGCCGATATCAACCACACCGAAAACTTGCGATCGCGCTCGGCCCGAATCGTCTCTGCCAATTTGCCAAACTGATGAGGAATCGCAGGCACAGGGCGCGCCGATAAATTCAGCCCCCCCTTTTCTTCAGCCAATTCGGTGAGGTGCAGCGCCGCAAATAGCGTGATTTCTTCCAGCGCATCCGTGAAAGGGCGATGGAGTTTAGGCAGATGAATTGGGAGTCCTGACTCCTGGCTCCCAATTTCTACCTGTATTTCCTCTGCCCCCTCTACTCCCTCTGCTCCGCCCTCTACTTCACCAGCTTCATCCCCTGCAACTTCCGCCTTCCGCCTTCCGCCTTCCGACTTCTTAATCTCTTGCCAATGCTCCTCCACATGTTCCACCCAGCGATCGCTGTGAGCATGACATTGGTCAGGTTCATCCAACGCGATAACGGTGTTTGACGGTAAGTAATCGAGCAACGAGGCAGGAGCGTCGAAGGCAAGTCCCAGCCACCGACGCACGCCTTCGGGGCGAATGCCATCTTCAGAGGCTTCGACATCAGCCTCTGAAAAAAGAGTTTCGCAATGCCCCTGCGCTTTGAGGGCATCTAAGATCAGCGGAATATAGTCGGTAGGGGTCAGAACCAAATGGTTGATGGTGTCGAGCGATCGCTGAGTGGCGGGGTCAAATTCGCGGATGCGCTCCAATTCATCGCCAAACAGCTCCAATCGTAGCGGCAGCTCGGATGCTACTGGAAACACATCAATGATGTCGCCTCTTTGCGCCCATTGGCCTTCGGTTTCGACCAGCGATACGCGTTCATAGCCAAGCTGAGCCAAGCGTTTAGCGAGATCTTTGAGATTGATTTCCAGTCCTTTCGTGAGGGTTAGACAATAAGCTTTGAGAACGTCAGCAGGCGGTAAGTGAGGTTGTAGCGCCCGCTCGGTGGTGACGATCGCCAATTTTTCTAAGCCCACACCACTGGTCAAATCGGCCAGGGCTTGCAGTTGCCCCCAAGTCATTTCCGATTCCTGATCAAAGGGATCGTAGGGCGACGCTTCTGAAGTGGGATAGAAGTGAATAGTCTGCCACCCCATGGCCTCTAACTGCGGAGCCCAACGGCTGGCTTCCTCTAGCGTTGCGGTAACCACTAACAGGGGAGCGTGTGATTCTTGAGCCAAGGTTGAAGCAATGAGCCCTTTGGGTAACCGGGAAAGGCCACTAAGTTTGAGATGTCCTTGTTTATCCAGTTTGCTCAGCAGTTCTGTGCTCAGGGGCGATCGCCCTAGGGCGCGAATTACAGAGGAAAATGCCATCTCGTTGCCACCATCTATAGCCAAAATATCCCCCGATAGCTTTTACCAGGGGTATTTCAAAAACATAATTTGGCTGCGGTTAGGACCTCAACAAAGGAGGGTTAACCAAGCAGCCGCTTTATCGTCTTTTAGTTCACTGTCTTTTAATTCTAAAAGGAATTTTTGCCATATTCCTGAAGTTGGGCCGTTATTCCAGTTGCTCTAACGCCTCGATCGCTTGCTGCGCCGATTCCCAACGGTGATCAAGACTCGGTGCGATTAATTTCTTGAGCCACTCGTTAAAGTCTGGAGTCGTGGCGGCATGTTCTTCAAAGTGGATCCGGAGCCCTTTAGTCTGCATCTGACTGGGCGAAATTCCGGTCAAGCTTTCGACGAGTGTCGCTCCCAGGCTATACAGGTCAGAAACGGCCAGCGCTCTGCCACCCGCTTGTTCCGGTGGCAGGTAGCCATTGGTTCCGACCATAGTAAAGGCAGTTGTCCCAGAGGTCAGAGACTTCACCGTACCGAAGTCTACTAAGTACACCTTAGCTGATTCAATGGGTAGCCCTGGTTGTAGCAGGATGTTACTCGGACGAATATCGCGATGAATGATGGGGGGAGATTGGGTGTGGAGTGTGGCCAGAATTTTCAGTGCCTGGTGGGCAATCTCGATAACTTCAGTTTGGTCAAAGGTGCGCGCTTCGGCTAAATAAGTTTCGATTGAAATGCCCTCAACATAGCTTTGAACGGATACCATTGCCCGATCTTGGCCTGGCAGCTCCATTTCAAAATAGCCCTGGTAATGAGGGGTTGCGGGATGTTTCAGAAGCTTTAGGGCCTCGACTTCCCGCGTAAATAACTTCAGATCGGTGGCCGTCAGATTGTCATCCAGAAAGAGTAGTTTGAGGATAACGAATTCTTGCGTCTTTAAGTCACGAGCTTGTAGTGTCCAGCGTCCAGATTTTTTCCCTAACTGGCGTTCCACTTCAAAGCGATCGCCTAAAATCTGACCGACCATTGCGTCTCCTCAAAATCTTACAAAGTCGTTGATTCGAACTATCTCTAGAGGTTTTACAAACTTTGTTATTCACCTAGGAACCATAAAAGTTGAATCGTCTAGTATCTGGGATCAAAAGTTCAGAGACTACCTAGATCGTCAACTGGCAACCTCTCATGCAGAAAGGTACTCCTTAGTTCGTAGCTTACAAGTACAAAGATTGATGCGGTAGAGTTAGCCCCTACAATGTGTTAGCTAATACGCTTACAATCAAGTGCTTAGCCCTAAGATAGCTTGAGCTTTCCGATTGCTGCCAACAACCTTTAAAAATTACCGGCGGTTGTGATGCGTGATCGAAAATGTTAATGCAAGCCTTGATTGACAATGTAGCCTGGGGTGAGAGGGGAAGGCTGAGGCGCGGCTAAAAAATTTTTAGCTTGTTCACATCAATGCCAGCAACTATAAGTCTCTGGCTCATCTCCAAGAGTCCCATCAAGAGACTTCGCGCTAAATTTCACGACTGCGTCGATTGCGTTGGTTCATGGGGTAGTCCCTTGAGGATTGGCAACTAAGTCACATTCCTGCATAGCGTAGCAGCGATCGCAGGGGGATAATGCCCTTGCCTCTTACTTGTGTCCGTGAGGGGTGAATTTTGCCCAAAGTGCGATATTACGTTAAGAAATCTAAGAACTTTTGAGGACGTATCTGAAACTACAGTATCTCGCTAAAGACCACTAGAAAGTGAAGTTCTAGCATTTTGGAACAGCAATTAAGAAATTTGGTTCTCTTGCCAGACGCACCGTTTCGTTGTGGATTTTCATGAGCAGACCGGTTTCTCGCGACATCTTGTAGTTCATGATATGAAACCTAAAATCATCGTCTGTGGGTTGGGAAGCACGGGGTATCGAGTTTTCTCGTTGCTTAAGCAACAAGGGGCAGAGGTCATTGGCATTAGCGATCGCCCTGTTGATAACCTTGATGCTATTGACGCAGCGGACATTATTGTCGGTGATCTACGGTCATCTACCACCCTGATTAAGGCAGGCATTCATGACGCCTCAGCACTACTCCTGATGAGTTCTGATGACGCACTGAACCTGGCAATTTTGACCCAAGCGCGAGTCCTGAATCCCCATATCCGCATCATTAATCGCCTGTTCAACACCCGCTTGGGAGAACGTCTCGATCAAACGCTGGCTTACCATGTTTCGATCAGTGTATCGGCACTGGCGGGTCCTATCTTTGCCTTTGCCGCTCTGGGCAATAAGGCCATTGGCCAGATTCACCTGATGGAAAACACTTGGCCAATGTACGAGGAATATATCGAAGTTGACCATCCCTGGAATGGCGTTCGGCTGCAGCACCTGTGGAAGAACCGCGATCGCATGTTGATTTACTATCTTTCAGCTAAACAGCGGGTTGATTTAGTATCTGCCGTTTTGAATCAACAGCGCTTGGCCACAGGCGATCGTCTGATTATTGCAACCCGTCCTAGCATCGCCAAAGCCCAGCGACTCTCTTGGAAACGACAGTTGCAGAGTTTTATGGCTGGCCTCATGCAATTTCGTCACCAAAGTCGGGCCGCATTGCTGATTACCCTCGTTTTGCTATTGCTGATTGCGTTATCGACACTGATTTACATCAGTGTTAATTTCAATATTGCTCTGCCCGATGCCCTGTACTTTACGGTGGGCATGTTGACCGGAGCTGGGGGCCATGAAGAAGTTGCGGAGCAATCCCCCGTGGTGATTAAGTTATTTACAGCCTTGATGATGCTCGTCGGAGCGGGTGTGATTGGGGTGTTTTACGCTCTGCTCAATGATTTAGTTTTAGGCAGCCATTTTCATCAGGTTTGGCATGCTGCTCAGTTACCGCAGCAACAGCATTACATCATCTGCGGCTTGGGGGGGGTGGGGTTTCAAATTGCCCAGCAGCTGAAACAAAGCGGATATGAGGTTGTTGTGGTCGATCGCAACCCCCAAGGGCGATTTGTTAACAGTACGCGAGCACTGAAAATTCCGGTCATTAATGATGACGCCAGTTTGCCAGAAACCCTGAATGCCGCCAATATTACGACAGCTGCGGCGTTATTAGCAGTCACCAGTCACGACACGGCCAATCTCGAAATTGCCCTCACGGCTAAGAGTCTGATGCCTAAGTTGCCGGTTGTTGTCCGTAACCAGGATCCGGATTTTGCCCAGCAGGTCCAACAAGTCTTCGAGTTTGAGCATGTGATGAGCCCGACTGAATTAGCGGCTCCGGCTTTTGTCGCGGCAGCTTTGGGAGGGCAGGTTTTGGGCAACGGGATGACGGGACGTAGTCTTTGGGTGGCTTTGGGGACGCTGATCACAGGTGGCCATCCATTTTTTGGCCAGTCGGTGTCTCAGGTGTCTCAAGAAGCAGATTTGGTACCGCTCTATATTGAAACACCTCAAGGAACCCTACATGGTTTTGCTTTGTTGCACCATGTGTTGAGCTATCAGGATGTGCTATACCTAACGATTCCCGCAAATAAACTGGAGGAACTGTGGCGGACGGTCCCATCGCAATTGGTGTCGAGCTGATTATTCAGCTGATCATTCAATTGAATGGTTCTGACGGCGTAAAAGTCCCTCAAAATCTCTTCAAGGAATTTTGTCTCGAAGGGATTACCTTAAGTCCTTCAAACATCAGTAAAAGTCATCTTTAGGGATGTTTATAAGAGGTTCCCACCAGGTGCGATGGGTCATGTACCAGGTAATGGTTCGGTCCAATCCTTCGGCTAAGGAAACCTGAGGTAACCAACCCAATTCATCACGGATTTTTGAACTGTCCAGCGTATAGCGGCGATCGTGCCCTGGACGATCTTTCACGAAAGTGATGAGCTTGCGGCAAGGACGCATGGGTAACTGAGGTGCTGCTTCATCGATGCGATCGCATAGTTGCTCAACCAGTTCTAGATTCGGGATTTCAGTGTGTCCGCCAATGTTGTATCGTTCACCTGGCAGCCCTTTCAGCAAAACCTGAACCAAGGCTTGACAGTGATCCTCTACATAAATCCAATTACGGACCTGCTGACCATCACCATAAACGGGTAGCGGCTTCCCCTGAAGACTATTGAGAATCATCAAGGGAATTAGCTTCTCTGGATACTGATAGGGGCCGTAATTGTTGGAGGCACTGGTAATAATGGTGGGCAATTTGTAGGTGTAATAGTACGATCGCACAAGGTGATCGCTGCCCGCCTTAGAAGCTGCGTAGGGACTATTAGGCTGATAAGGATAATCCTCTGTAACGGAAGCTATCTCCGGGGGGATCGTGCCAAAGACTTCATCAGTAGAGACGTGAATAAAACGGTAGTGGGCTGGTGACTGTTGCTCTTCCCAATACACTCGAAAAGCTTCCAACAGGGTGAAAGTGCCCACGAAATTTGTTTGGATGAAGGGAGCAGGGCCAGCAATGGATCGATCGACATGAGACTCGGCGGCAAAGTGGATGATGGCATCGATGTCATATTGTCGCAAAAGCTGGTCTAGCAGCGGGCGATCGCAAATATCCCCATGCACAAAATACAAATTCACATCGGCTTCAAGCGACTCTAAGTTCTCGCCTCGTCCCGCATAGGTCAGTGCATCCAAGACCACAACGAAAGGTTCTCCTAGGCGCGATACCTGCCTAAACCAATAGTGAACAAAGTTGCTTCCAATGAAGCCAGCACCACCTGTAACGAGAAGTCTCACAACGATTCCGAACGAATGGTCAGGGATCACACCTAGCTCTTATGTCGACAGGTGTCCTGTCAGTCTATCTTCTAGCGGTATACCCTGTATCTTGATATGTCTGTACTATACATGGTTTCTTCCGCACAATCGCTCATGATGCTGGTGCGACGTTCTCAAGGCTTAGAAAAGCAAGGCTAGGTTTTCGGGTGGGGTGCCGTGGGTCGTATCACGACGATTGCGACGTTGGCAGCGTAAATGTCTGCCAGCACGCTGAATCAAAGCGGCGACATGAAGCATTCGATCAGCGCTTCGACACAATGCGGGCTGAAATACGGGCTGGCCGCATTGAGATGCGCTGATCTATGGGAGAATTCCGGCAATCTACGGCCGAGCTCCAGCAAGCCATGGAGCGACGTGACCAGGATCACGAAGAATTCCGGCAAGCCATCCGAGCATTACTGAATCGAGATTGCGAAATCTGATGACGGGCTGCAGGTTAGCGTCCACCCACGGTGATGGCATCCACTTTTAGGTGAGGTTGGCCAACCGTGACGTAAATACTGCCGCTAACGGAGCCGCAGAACCCAGGAGCCAAGCTGAGGTCATTGGAGCACATGGAAATGCGCTGCATAATCTCTGTAGCTTCTCCGATTAAAGTCGCCCCTTTAAGAGGCTTAGTGACTTGGCCATTTTCAATCAGGTAAGCCTCATCGACACCAAAGTTGAACTGTCCAGTGGCACCAACACTACCGCCCCCCATCTTTTTGCAGTAGATCCCTTTGTCGATAGAACCAAACAGCTCTTCGATCGTGGCGTCCCCACTAGCAATATAGGTGTTGCGCATCCGCGAGGCAGGCGCAAAGGTGTAACTTTGGCGGCGACCACTACCGGTACGAGGATGTCCTGTTCGCATAGAGCCAGCGCGATCGCTCAGGAAGTTCTTCAGGATCCCATTTTCAATCAATAGCGTGCGCTGAGTGGGCATGCCCTCATCATCCATGTCGAGGGTACCGAAGGCATCATCCGACAAGCCTTCATCCCACGCTGTCAGATTTTCATGGGCAATTTTCTCGCCTTTTTTATCCATGAAAGGCGTGGTCTCCCGCTCAATTTGAGTGGTTTCTAGCAGGTGACCACAAGCTTCATGGAAAATGACTCCGCCAAAATGGTTGGCCATCACAATCGGATACGTACCCGATTCAACATAGTCGGCATAAAGCATTTTGCCCGCTGATGCAGCCACTTCTTGAGCCGTTGCATCGTAGTCCCACATCCTCAAGAAGCCCGGATCACTCGTGTCACCTAAACGCTGACCAATAGAGGAGCGGTGTTCGCCATCTGCACACAGCAGGTTGTAGCCGACGGATTGGGTTAAGCGAATATCCCGTGCAAAGGTACCATCGCTGGCTGCGACCATCACCTCTTGCCAGTCACGAAAATAAGCGGCGCGGCGTGCCTGAACATGGCTTGCATGTTGAGCAAGGGCTCCATTTGCCGATACCAAGATTTCACCCATTTCCTGCATAGAGCTACAAGCACCCAACCAAATTTCTTTGCCCTTGGTTGTGGCGTAGTCTCGCAAGAGTTCCAAATTTGTTTCAGAAATTGAGGAAGCGGGTCCTGGAAGCGTCAAACCCATAATAGATAGACCTTTCTCAAGCGCACTCCGGAGACCAGTAAAGGTCAAGTCATTAGTGCTCACATAGCAGTCAGCTTGGCCCAGAAAAACGCGCACTCCCGCGCCTGTTAACAAGCGCGGCGAAATACTCGTAATGGCATCGTCTTCAGCCAGGCAACTGATGTACTGATTCCGTTCTAGGAAAAATTCTATAAAGTCCGCCCCGGCTGCCCGTCCTAGTCCCAACAGCATAGAAAGGGGATCCCGCCAGGACTCGTCGAAGCGATCGCGAGTTGCTTGAAAGTCCAAGGTGGGGATTTCCTGGGTAAGGCGCAGCTTGCTAGGCGTAATGGCGACGGTCATGGATGCCGTGTCCTTCTTAAGGGTATGCGTGTACAGTTGCTCATCAGTCTAACAAACCAATCATTTCTGAGACAGTTTCCCTTGGGCGATAACAATTGGCGACTTGAGACGTTTGGTTTTGGGATTGCAGAACATGGCAATCTAAATCCGGAGATATTGCTCTAGTTTTGCTATGAATGTCTGGCTCACTTTGGCTTCAGACTGGGGGGTAGAGGCTAGCTCGCCAGGCGATGCTGCAACCAGGCTAGTAACTGGAACCCGTGTTTCAATCGGCACCTCTTCCAATAAACCGGCATTAATCAGGCAAAAGGCAATTTGCTGCACGTCCAACAGCGGCCACTGCAGTTGTTGGGCGATCGCCTGGAGCGATATTTTGCCATTGGCAAGGTGCCATACCTGCTGCTCCGTAGACTTCAGACGCATAGTCGGCTGGGTCGCGTAGCGCAATAGCCCCGACATGGCATCGGGCAAACTATTTTTTATGATTGCCCAGTTTTTGAGGGCTCTCAGTCCTGGCAAAATTACTTCCGTTGCTCGAATGCTGATACCCGTCATCTCACTGTAGGGCAGCTCAGGATCATCCCGAAATTGGAATCGAGCGTCCTCTAACGCAAACAGAGCGCGAATCTGATGCATAACCTGAATAGCAAATAGACGCTGCAGTTGTTTGGCTGTCAGTATTTCCCTTTGCTTGAGATATAGCCCGAAGGGCTGTTCTACAGGCGATCGACGGAGAAGACGTTGAGCTGTACTAGCCTCAAGAAGTTGGCGCTGGCACATTAGCCGCAACAGATTATGACCGCC
>JBCBTQ010000117.1:0-17672 GCA_039818605.1 Cyanobacteria bacterium J06639_14
CTTTGTACTTACCCTCTAAGCGATGAGCGGTGTAAGGCGTTTTCACCGCTGCCATGCCACAGCCAATATCAACCCCCACAGCAGCGGGAATAATGGCATCTTGGGTCGCCAAGACCGATCCCACAAGTGCCCCCTTACCCAAATGCACGTCAGGCATCAGCGCAACATGCTTGAACATAAAAGGCAACGAGGCGACATTACGCGCCATCTGCTGCTCTTGGTGGCCTAACGCATGACCGGCCCAAGACAGTACTGGCATCTGTGTAGAGAGATTTAGCGATTCGTAGGTCATCAGATCGGTCAGATATCAAGGATTGCCCAGTGACAGTGTAATCGACAGCTCACCCCAGGATAATACAAATACTACAAAACCTACCAGAGCCCCTCGCCACATCTTCCAGCGCTACCAATACTCTGTCAGGGCAGGTTCAATCCGGCTCAAACGTCCATCGTCCGTCGATCGCACGCCAAACCTGCCCTGGTCGTCATAGGATGGCCAGCAAGCGCCTATGCTGAACCCAACATCAGGCCCTTCGAGAGTTCATCCATCAGGACTTGGGCCCCTGATAGATCACTCGGAACCACTAACCCCATTAAGTCCATCGCCTCAAACAGCGTATTGTCTTCAGCGTCACTCAACTCACCATCCGCTAAGGTCTTGGCTTTGCTTGGCGCAATCTTTGACCTGACAAACGCCCGCTCATTTTGTACCGAACATGCGATCGCCTGCATCACCCAACCCCGGCAAAATATAGCCATGCTCATCCAACTTGTCATCGATCGCAGCGGTAAAAATCGGCACGTCAGGATGTTCGGCATGGAAATGAGCAATGCCTTCCGGAGCCGCTAGCAGGCACACAAACTTGATCGATTGCGGCTGAGTTTCTTTGAGGCGATGTACGGCCGCAACGGCAGAATTGCCCGTGGCCATCATCGGATCGACCACGAGCATTTCACGTTCATGCACGTCCGTTGGCACTTTGAAGTAATACTCCACGACCACATGGGTTTTGGGGTCGCGATAAAGGCCAATGTGGCCGACCCGGACGGACGGCATCAGTTGTAACATGCCATCCAGAATCCCTTGCCCAGCCCGCATGATAGAAATCAGTACTAGCTTTTTACCCGCCAGTATCGGCGCATCCATCGTCGTTAGCGGAGTGTCAATCGGCACCTTCTTCAAGGGCATATCGCGCGTAACTTCATAGGCCAGCAACATGCTAATTTCCCCCAAAAGCTGCCGAAATTTGGCCGTGCTGGTATCTTTGCGGCGCATAATCGTCAGCTTGTGCTGAATCAGGGGATGCTCAATGAGGGTTACCTGGTTATTCATCCGTCCAATATCCTGTCAAAATCGCTGCTGTTAAAACACCGTACCGTCGCTTTGGAGCGTAATGGGCGGTGCACCTGTAGGCCGTAAGTGCTTGGCAATCCGTCGTCCCGCTGCCCAGGTTCCCCCTTCCAGAACTTTGATCAGAGGTAATTCTTCAGCGCTCTTGTTCAGGCGTTGGCGGACGCGATCGCCAATCAAATCTAACAACACCACTGTCAAAGCCCGCCATTCCACCACCACCGTCGAACTGGGCAAATGCGCTTGCGTGGTGACCTCAGAATGCTTGGGCACCAACAACCCTAAATCCACACACAAGCCACCATTGCGATATTCTGACAGTCCAGTCAGGGCATTCAGATTCGTCACCGTCAGGCCCGCCCAAGTCAAAGGTTCGACCAAAGAATACGTGAGCCATTGCGACAGCTTATGGAAGGGCACCAGATTGGCACCCATCGGAGTATCCGGCAAGGCTGGATGCAACCAAACATCACCGAGATTGGTTTGCCCGATCGCCACCCGGCCCGGCCAAATCGAGCCCAAGCTGATCAGCACTTCTGTTAGCAGCTTGCCCGCATCTAAGGTGGCGGCAAATTGCTGCTGCCAGTAGTCAAAGAGATGTCCCGGTCGCGCTGGATCGGTTCCAAAGCGCCAGGGCTGGTCGGTCAACGCGGCTCCAAGCTGATGAAGTAAGGCCAAGCGCCCCGACAAACCCACGAGCGGATTATCAGCGCTGACCTGAAACACCTGCGCCAAATTATGCTCCGTTAACTGTTGGAGCCCAACCGCATCGACCCGCAAGGGATCACTCGCATCAGAGGAAAATACGCCCGCTTGAAATGCTTGGAGACTAGCAACGGCGAGCCCCTCTGAGCGTCCCAAGACCTGATCCGCTAACGTATCGGTGTAACGCCATTGAGTGCCTGCCCCGGCATCCAGTAAGACACTAACAATCGCTAAATCCAAGCGGGCTCGCGCTGCCGCCGCCACCGATTGGCTCTGCAACATCTCATCCAAGTGCGCCAAACGAGGCACACCACCCACATCAAAATGTCGCCAGCGACTGTGAAACGGTACCTGAAAATCGGGATATAGCTGTTGCGTCGTCTCGACAACATAGTCAGCAACCGCATCCAACTGCGTCAGGTCACAGGCGAAGTGTTGTAGTTGATTAGCCTGGCATAGCTCAAATAACTGGCGACAGCGATCGCGGATCGCCTGGGGCTGCTGGAGATAGGCGATCGTCGCCGTTGCAGACGACATCATCAGAGGCCCTCGTATTGTCGGCCTAGCGTCTTCGTCAGGGCAACCTCATCCGGCACCTCACCCTCGGTGTAGTAGCCTGCGGCTTTTTTCGCATCAATCTCAACCCGAGCATCCGCAGGAATCAACTCCTCTGGAATCGAGATGCGTTCGACCACTTCAATGCCGGATTGGGTAACCGCGTCATATTTCAAATTGCTCATGGAAACAAACTTGTCGATGCGCGTAATGCCTAACCAGTGCATAACATCGGGCATCAGTTCTTGGAATCTCATATCTTGGACTCCTGCCACACATTCAGTGCGGGTAAAGTAAGCATCGGCGCGATCGCCTCCCGTCTGTCGCTTACGCGCGTTGTACACCAGAAACTTGGTAACTTCACCCAAGGCGCGGCCTTCCTTCCGCGCATAGATAATGACGCCTGCACCTCCTGCCTGCGCCATATTCACCGCGACTTCGATGCCATGAACTAGATAAGGACGACAGGTGCAAATGTCCGAGCCAAACACATCCGAACCATTGCACTCATCATGGATGCGAACTGCTAGCGGGCGGTTCGGGTCCGTCACCGCTTCTAAATCGCCAACAATATAAACCGTGTGACCACCAATCGGTGGCAAGAAAACCTCCAGATCCGACCGCGTCACCAGCTCTGGAAACATGCCACCTGTCTGCTCAAACAATGTACGACGCAGATCACCCTCGGACACACCAAAGCGCTGGGCGATTCCCGGCAAATACCAGACCGGTTCAATCGCAGCCTTCGTGACCACCAGGTCTCCCTGTTCTTTCAAAATCTTGCCATCCGCTCGTATCCGTCCCTGAGCAACCGCTTCTTGCAGCTCAGGGATATTGATATGGGCTTTGGTAATAGCAATCGAAGGGCGAATATCGTACCCTTCTGACCGCAATTCGGCAAAGAGGTCGTTATCCAGCGTTCCAAACGGATCCAAAGAGACAATCTTACTGGGGTCAGACCAACTCGGATAAGGACCAATGGCAACCGTTGGGGCCGTATTCGTTAAATCAGCCCGATGGCTAGGCTCTAAGTCGCCACTGGCGATCGCCAAAGCGCGATACACGGCATAAGCACCAGAATGTGTGCCAATCGCGTTGCGATGAGCAAGGTTACCCAAAGTCGCAACCACTGGTCCTCGCTGATTAGGGTCTGGATGCCCCCACTGAATCGGGAGCGGCTTAGGACCAAAGTGCCCTGGATGCGATGTCAGGACAATATGCTTATGGCGAGGAGGATTGGCCGGTGCCATGGTCGAGACCCTATGAATGAACTCTGAACTTACCCCTGGGGTAGGTCACTAAACTGTAACTGAGATTGCAATTCAATCCTAAAGTGACTCAGGTACAGGAATCAATGTCAGAATGAATTGCAGCCCAGCCTTAACCATGTGAGATGCAGGCCCCTTCAACCTCTCGCCTTGTTCTAATACTGCAATCTGATCCATCCCATGTGCATCTCATTCAGACAGTGCTGGCAACCAACGAGATGCATCCTCAGCTGTTAGCGCTCACGAACAGCCAGGAAGCCTTAACGTTCTTACGTCGGCAAGGAAAATACGCAACCGCTCAACGACCCGACCTGATTTTGCTCGATCTGGATCTGCCTGGGGAAACCGAACGCCACGCTTTGCTCAGCACCATTAAGCGTGATCCACTTTTACGCCGCATTCCCATTATTGTGCTGACACTGTCAGATCAAATCGATGATGTTTTTACCACCTATGCACTCCAGGGTAATTGTCATGTCATTAAGTCTGGCGACAGCGCTCAGCTCAGGCAAATTATTCAGCGTATCGAAGCCTTTTGGTTGAAAATTGTAACGCTACCAATAGAGTAATCATCACATTCAGTCTGAACTGTCATGAACTTCATTGAAGTCATTGCAGGAATTCAAGTCTTTTAGATAAGAAATTAAATCGCTTTGTTACAAGAAAATGCCGTTTATTTCGCATTTCTCAAAGCTTCTGTTTTGTTTAATATTTTCTCACTCTAGAGAGGCTTGTTACTGTTTTATCTTCAGATTAATTAGATCAAATCGAGTTGCGTGACGGTCAGTCCTGCAGCAACTAATCACCTTTTTGAATAGCGCGGAAAAGACCATGCTCAGCCAGAACTTGCCGATCTCAGACACGAACCTGACTAGTCTCAAACAGCCTTCTATCCATATCCTGACTCAGGTACAGTCGCATGGGGTTTTGCTGGTCCTCAAAGAACCCGAAATGACCGTCCTGCAGATTAGTCGTAACGCGGCCAAACTATTGGGGCGGCCTGCCGAGGAAATTCTCGGGCAACCTCTGGAAGACATCCTGGACTCTTATCAGGCCGATCAATTCCACCGTGGGTTAGCCGCCGATAATTTAGATCTGATGAATCCTACCAAAGTATGGATTCGTCGTCATGGTGATGATTATGGCGTCTTTGATGCGATCGTGCATCGCAGTGCGGATGGATTTCTAGTGCTCGAACTTGAGCCTGCTTTGCTACAAGAAAATATTCCATTTTTGAGTTTTTATCATCTGGCAAGGGCTTCGATTAACCAATTAGACGCTGGGGCTAATGTCAACCAATTTTTCCAGATGATTGTCCAAGAAGTCCGTAACGTCACCGGGTTTGACCGTGTCATGCTGTATCGCTTCGATCAAGACGGGCATGGCGAAGTCATGGCAGAAGATAAGATTCCCGAAATGGAATCCTACATGGGTTTGCATTTCCCAGAATCGGATATTCCTAAACCCGCTCGCAAACTCTTCCTCTCTAACTGGATTCGGACCATTCCGGATGCCACCAGTGAGCCCGTTGATCTCTATCCGGCCCTGAATCCCCAAACCAATCAACCCACTGACCTGACACTGTCAATTCTGCGCAGTCCTTTCCCCTGCCATTTGGAATATCTACACAACATGGAGGTGGGCTCATCTGTAACCATCTCCTTAATGAAAGATGAACGACTCTGGGGGTTAATTGCTTGTCACCACCGTACCCCTAAACATGTTCCTTACGAGTTACGGAAAGCCTGTGAATTTCTGGGGCGGGTCATCTTTGCTGAAATTACGAATCAAGAAGAAGAGGCTGACCACCACTATCGGATGACCCTGGCACAGGTCAAGTCCTCCCTCATTGAAACAATGTCACGCGAGGATAATTTTATTGATGCATTGGTGCAAGGCGACCCCAATTTATTGACTTTAGCGAATGCCACAGGAGCCGCCATCTGCTTCAACGGACATTGGACAACCTTGGGGCGGACGCCAGCCGAAGAAGAACTGAACTATTTAATCCAGTGGTTGGCCAAAAACGTCACTGAAGAGGTTTTCCAAACGGATTCTCTCCCCCAGATATATTTCGAGGCTGAACGCTTTAAAGATATTGCTAGCGGCCTCTTGGCAATTCCAATTTCCAAGCGCAGCTTTGTATTGTGGTTCCGGCCTGAGGTAATTCAGACCGTGAACTGGGGCGGCGACCCCAACAATGCCTATGAGTTAAAAGGCACTCATGAGACGATGCAGCTCTGCCCTCGTCAGTCCTTTGCGCTATGGAAAGAAACAGTGCGCCTCACATCCTTGCCCTGGCAAACGGTAGAAGTCAAAGCAGCACTGGAATTACGGAAGGCAATTGTCAATATTGTGCTGCGTCAGGCCGAGGAATTAGCGTTGCTCGCCCAAGACTTAGAACGATCGAATGCGGAGCTGAAGAAGTTTGCGTATGTCGCATCTCATGATCTCCAAGAGCCTCTGAATCAGGTGGCCAACTATGTACAACTCTTGGAAATGCGCTACGACAATGCCCTGGATGAAGATGCGAAGGACTTCATCAACTTTGCCGTGGACGGTGTGGGACTGATGCAAACCTTGATTGATGATGTGTTGGCCTATTCGAAAGTCGATCTCCAGGGCATTGAATGTCAGCTAACCAATGTCGAAGACGCGCTGACGCAGGCGATCGCGAATCTGCGGAGTCGCATCACTGCCACCCAAGCTGAAATCACCTATGATGCGATGCCAACCCTGGTGTCAGATAGCACACAGCTGATGCAATTATTCCAAAACCTGATTGGGAATGCGATTAAGTTCCGCCAGCCGGAACAGACTCCTAAAATTCACATCAGTGTTGAGCGAACCGAGGAAGCTTGGCTTTTTGGCATACAAGACAACGGTATCGGCATTGATCCACAATTCTTCGATCGCATTTTTGTCATCTTCCAAAGGCTCCATACGCGTGACGAATATGCCGGTTCTGGCATGGGGTTAGCCATCTGTAAAAAGATTGTGGAATGCCATCGAGGGCAGATTTGGGTAGAGTCTGAACTAGGTCAGGGCACTACCTTCTACTTCACGTTACCTGTGGGAGGTCTTGATCCAAGCTATGCCAACCGATGGAAGACGCAAAACTATCTTTTTAGTGGAAGATAATCGGGGTGATATTCGCCTGATTCAGGAAGCCCTGAAAAGTACCGCTGTGGAGTGTGATGTTGCGATCGCCCGCGATGGCGTGGATGCGATGGCGTATCTTCGCCAGGAAGGTCCCTATACCGATGAAAAGCTGCCTGACTTGATCTTGTTAGACCTCAACCTACCCAAGAAAGATGGCCGCGAAGTGCTGGCCGACATCAAAGCCGACCCCATGCTGTGCCATATTCCAGTTGTGGTCCTTACCACTTCCCGTAATGAGGAGGACATTTGCCAAAGCTATGACCTGCATGTCAACTGCTACATCGCAAAATCACGTAACTTGAGCCAATTGTTTCAGATTGTCAGGGGGATAGAAGAATTTTGGCTAGAAACCGTCGCCCTTCCCTCCCCCGATCAATAAGCTGTCCCATTGCTGCGATTTTGCTAATTGAGGACAACTTGGCCGAGGCTCGTCTCCTCCAAGAACTTCTCAAAGGCAGTGTCTTGCATCGGGCAAATCTGACTCACGTACAACGATTAACTGAGGCGATCGCCCATTGCGATCACCACCCAGTTGATGTCGTACTACTCGACCTCACCCTACCTGACAGCTATGGGCTCGCGTCTCTAGACACACTTTTGGACCACGTCCCCGGCTTACCGGTTGTCGTGTTAACCAATACCAACGATGACGATCTAGCCGTGGAAGCCGTGCGCCGGGGAGCCCAGGATTACTTATTCAAGCGTCAGGTAAACCCAGAGGTATTGGTGCGATCGCTGCGCTATGCCATCGAGCGTCAGCAAGGTGAGGAAGCCCTGCGGGAAGCCAACGAAACCCTGGAATTGCGAGTTCAGCAACGCACCCTCCAACTCGAAAGTGCGAATCAGTTACTGCGGCAAGAAATCCAAGAACGCCAGCACACTCAGGAGCGTCTGGCCCTCGCTCAACAAGCCGCTAAGATGGGTACTTTTGAATGGCAGCTAGGGACCAATGAGGTGATCTGGTCAGCCGAGGTCGAAGCTTTGTACGGTGTGGAACCGGGCACCTTTGATGGCAACTATGACACCTGGATGCAAACTATCTATGCCGACGATCGCCTAGCGATTGAACAAGCCTTGCAACAGGCAATTACCGCTCATCAACCACTTGATAAAGAGTTTCGCATCCTCAAAAACCCCCATGAAGTGCGTTGGATGGCTGTCAAAAGCAACGTTTTTTACGACACCCAAGGTTGCCCTCTACGGATGATCGGCATCCATATGGACATTACCGAGAACAAGCAGTTGGAGGCAAAGTTCTTACGGGCACAAAGACTAGAAAGTTTAGGCACTCTGGCTAGCGGCATTGCCCATGACCTCAACAATATTCTCACCCCGATTTTGGGGGTCGCTCAGCTTTTACCGCTCAAAATCCCTGATGTGGACGAACCGACTCGTGAACTGCTGAACACCTTAGAAAACAGTGCTAGACGGGGCAGTAGTCTGATCAAGCAAATTCTGTCTTTTGCGCGGGGCATCGAAGGTAAACGCATTGCGTTGCAAGTGCCACACATAATCCGTGAAGTGCGCCAAATTATGGCGCAAACACTCCCTAAATCAATCGAGATCATCTTGGCCGTCGATGCTGACCTATGGACAGTATCGGGCGACTTGACGCAACTCCACCAAGTCTTTATGAATCTGTGCGTGAATGCCCGCGATGCGATGCCTCAAGGCGGCTCACTTTGGATTCAGGCAAGTAATGTGCAGCTCAACGAAGTTGCTAGCCAGCTATTTCCAGAGGCCCATCCAGGTGCTTACGTGAGGGTGACGGTCATTGATACCGGCAAAGGCATGACACCAGAAATCATAGCTCGTATTTTCGACCCCTTTTTCACCACTAAAGCCGTCGGCCAGGGAACGGGCTTAGGTCTATCGGCAGTGTTAGGCATCGTTAAAAGCCACGGTGGATTTGTCGACGTCCAAAGTCAGGTGAATCAAGGGAGTCAATTTGCGATCTATTTACCCGCCAACCAAGCAGAGGTCACCACAGTAGCGGCTGATCTCGAGATTCTCACGGGACGTCAGGAAACCATCCTAGTCGTCGATGATGAGGTAGCCGTTCGCGAAGTGATGAAGGCAACGCTAGAAACCTATGATTATCAAGTGCTCACAGCAGATAATGGCCATGCCGCGATCGCGCTCTATCGAGAACAAAAGGCCAATATCGATCTGTTGCTGATCGACATGATGATGCCGGGAATGGATGGAGCTACCATGATGCCTTTGATGCAGTACTTAAATCCAGAGGCTAAAGCAATTGCGATGAGTGGCCTCAGTTCACCTAGTGATCTTGAACAGATTTATAACCTGGGATTCCAAGAGTTTTTGGCCAAACCGATTACAACTCAGGCATTACTTACGACCCTGCGTCGTTGCCTCGAA
Organism: Cyanobacteria bacterium J06639_14; assembly: GCA_039818605.1. Lineage (GTDB taxonomy): Bacteria > Cyanobacteriota > Cyanobacteriia > Phormidesmidales > Phormidesmidaceae > SIO1E4. Next base: position 9,424 of record JBCBTQ010000117.1, read on the forward strand.
GCCTAGAAAAGCCAGCTATCGATTCTTAATTGCCCCTATCTTCCCAGGGTCGTCTTGACCCATCAGCTGATTAATCAAACAGGCTTGGCCCCGCTTCTAGATTTCACTGAGCGTGAACATGGGTCATCAGTTCACCCACCATGGCTTCCCAATCTTCTCGCTTCATATCAAGGGGCCAAGGGATATCTAAGCAACGATGAGCCAGAATATCGGTAATCTTGATAGCCAACGTTTCAGCATACCGCCGTTGCACAAGAGCACTCCCTTTCCCAAGTGCCAACTCCAAGTCCTGCCAAAAAATCAACTCATAGTCATAGAATCCTTTGGCATTGAGAAAGTGACTCGCCTTCAACACATGAATGCGGTGCGTGTAAATCCCACTGCTTTGCTGCAGCGGCTCTGCTGCTTGATCGTGCTGAACAAGTTTGTCCAAAGGTACAGCTTCAGGCGACGTTTGCAGAGCATCCATATAAATGTGGATATCCATCGGCACCGAACTTGCCACCTTGCGTCCCGACTGATGAGGCTGACGCTTCGGCGTATACATCCAAGTGCGCGCAGCACGCGGTGTCTTACGACCCTCCAGCAACGTAATAAAACCAAATTCGCCATCAATTGATTGCACCGGCTGAAATGGTTTGCCTTTGACAGTCTTTTTCTCCTTGAACCGTAGCAGTCTTCCCACAAAGCTGAGACGATCCTCAAGGAGACGTCCAAATAACATAGCAATTTACCTAAATGTTCTTTCTGCCAAGAACCTCTGTTCTCTTAAGTTAGAGTGCCCAGACTAGAGAAACGCAACAATTTTTTTCAGGAATATTCACTAGAGGCCCAGTGTATCCAGCATCGATAAAGTCCGCATATTGCGTAAATCTACTCAATCTCTGACAGCATTCTGCCAGTGCAGCGATCGCCGCAGCAAGCCTACCCACACATTGCCACATCCAACGCATCAATCAACTGTCAACCGCGTCAGTTGGCGAAACGACAACCGCTTCTAGTTCTTTTTCCAGCACTTCTACAGAAGGTAGGCCAGCCTTAAGAGCATCCGGCAGTTCATTGGCCATCCGATGAGTCGAAATACCAATCGGCTTTTGGAGATCGCGCAAAGCATATTCAGCGATCGTCTTATTTTTTGACTTGCAGAGAATCATACCAATCGTTGGTTGGTCGTCACTATGCCGCAGTAAATCATCAATAGCAGAGACATAAAAACTCATCTTCCCAGAATACTCAGGCTGGAAGTCGCCCATTTTGAGGTCAATCACCACAAAACATCGCAACTGCAGGTGGTAAAACAGCAAATCGAGATAAAACTCTTCGCCTCCGACTTCTAAGCGATATTGACTGCCGACAAAGGCAAATCCAACCCCCAGTTCTAGTAAAAAATCACGAATGTGACTGACTAAACTTTTCTTGAGGTCTTGTTCTTGAACATCGGGAGCCAGAGCTAAAAAATCGAAGTTGTAGGGATCTTTCAGGAGATTTTTGGCCAGATCCGATTGAGGGCTTGGCAAGGTGCGCTCAAAATTCGTAATCGCCTTATTTTGGTTCGTGTAAAGCTGATTTTCGATTTGCATCAGCAACACATTCCGACTCCACCCATGGGCGATCGCCTGACGTGCATACCAAATCCGTTCTTCTGGGTCATCCAGGGCATCCAATAGGCGCACATTATGACCCCATGGCAAGTTTGCAACAACCTGTTGCACAATCATCTCGTCTCCATAAGCCTCGGCAAAAGCCCTCATATAGTGAAGGTTTCGCGACGAGAAGCCTTTGATATCAGGAAACTCACTGCGTAGATCCTGGGCCAAGCGTTCAATTACCTTGCTGCCCCAGCCTTGCTTAGCTTGCCGTTGCAGAATCTCTTGCCCAACCTGCCAGTACAGAAAAACCAACTCCCGGTTCACGGCCAACGCCGATCGCACTTGTGCCCGCCGAATCCGGTCTTTCAGGCTGTGAAGAAACTGTTCGTAGTCAGGACTATTCCAGTCAAGGGCGTTAGTCATGTAGGAGAGCATAACTCCTATTCATAACTGCAACAAGCTGTTGCAACATTATCTATCGCCCCAAAAAATATCGTTGAGTTGAGTTACATTACCAAGTATTAATAGACGCAACAAATAAAAATTATGTTCCTTACTAAAGGCTGAAAGTAACCGTAAGGAGATGATAAAAACAACGAATCCGATACTTTACTTAACCAATCACAATCCGATTGTATAACAAAAGCGAAACAAAAATCGTTGCAATTACTAAAGAAGCCAATAGGAACACATCCATGTCAAATACCTCCAGGTTAGGTGAATAGAAATCCTGACTACTAACCACCTTTCCTAGAAATACGAGGAAAATCCCAACAATTACTAAAAGCGAAATAATTCTTTATTGCGTATGATCACTCAGAATTCTCGTTTGGTCGACGCAACCAAATACCTCGAATCCCTACAGAGCGGGCTCCTTCATAATCATCAGTATAACTATCACCGACATGCCAAGCCTCTGATGCTTGGCAATTGTGCTTACTTAAAGCAGTTGCAAAAATTAAAGGATCAGGTTTTGCAACTCCTACTTCTGTAGAGATTGTAATCGACTTAAAAAAGTCAGCCATCACCAGTGAATCTAAAACTGTGTAGATACGGGAATCGAAGTTAGAAATAACGCCCAACTCAATTCCTCGGGCTCGCCAACGCTCCAGAGAATGAAAAGTATCGGAATACACAAACCAGGGATCAGCACCGGCAAAATAGGCATATAAATCTGAGAAAAACGTTTCGAAATCTTCAAATTGATCGAATTTGTTAACGGTACGAAACGTTTTTTCGGCGATCGCTTTCCACCAAGCATATTCCTCTGCTGGAATATGCGTTGACTCAGTTTCAGGGAAAGCCATCGTGTCAGCCGCCTTAAACTGTTGGTAAAAGGCTGTATTCAGAGCCTCTGCCTCTGCGACAACTCCAAATTTCTGAGCTATCTGCGCATAAACTTCACCCACGCCGCCTTTTACCCCAAATAGGGTGCCAACAGCATCTACAAAAATCACTTTAGGCGTTTGCATAGCACTTCCTGATCGATTCGTTCTAATTGTTAGCAATTGCAGGGTCCACGTTCGTCATACAACCCGACTGCTAAATAACCACAATTTGGGGTTGGCTCGGTAGATCAATACAAATTTCGTAAGCATGCCAAGCGCCAGTATGACAGCCTCGACTTTCCATCAAAGCGTTAAGCCCACACTGTCATACATTTCACCTCCGAGGTTGATTTATGCCTATCGGGAAATTACACAGACAAGAAATCTCGTAGGGGTTGTTGAATCCAGTTCAGCCCTACGCGGATCTGATGTTCTAGTGTCGGCATTCGGTATAGATAAGTCAAACGCCGAGCGACATGGGCCATGCCGCCATCCAACCGCAGCCCTAATCCAGTCAGCGTTGCATTATCCACCCCTAAAGCCATCATTTCGCCAAGATGCTGATAACGGAACGGTAATAACGGACGATGTGTCAGAGAAGCCCAAAGGTTCCAGCCCGCATAATCAGCTTGCTGCAAAGCCGATTGAGCCGTTGTGGGCACCTGCTGACCAGTCGCATCTTGACAATCAGCTAAGTCCCCCAGCGCATAAATATTAGGGTGATTCACAACTTGCAAAGTCGACTTCACGCTAATCTGTTGGCGGTCATTACAGGGAAGATCTAAGGACTGTATCAGGGGCACCACTCGCGTGCCTACGGTCCACAACACAACATCAACCGGTAGCGTATCAGCTTGCCCTCTGTAGTTCAGGGTCATCGCATCAATCGTGATCCGTTCTACAGTCGTTTCTAGATCAAGCCAGATTCCACGCTCTGACAATGCTTGCCGGGCTGCTTTGCGGTTAAATTCAGTCGAGGTTAGCAGGATATCGTCAGCTCGCTCAATCAAGCGCACACGCCCGCGATCGCCGAGTCGATCTGCTACCTTGCAGGCAAGTTCCACACCACTGTATCCGCCACCAACCACAGCAATGCGGATTTTCTCGGATTCTGAGGATTCGAGTTGACGCAGGCGGTCTTGGAGGCGATAGGCATCTTGAACAGTCCGAAAAGGCAGGCCAAACTCCGTTACCCCAGGCACAATATCTAGCGGTGTTTCGCCACCCAAGGCGAGGACAAGGCGATCGTAGGCTAAAACCTCGCCCCCACTCAGCCTCACCTGTTGTTCAGCCAAATCCACAGCATCCACAGCACTTTGAATGAACCGTATCTGCGTCGTAGCCAAAAGCTCGGCATAGGGTGGGGCAACTTCCCAAGTTTGTAGTTCTCCCGTCACCAATTCGTATAGCAACGGCGCAAACAAAAAGCAGTCCCGCTGATCTACCAGCACAATTTCTACAGGTTCAGAGGACTTCCATGGCAAAGAGTTCAGGCGTAAAGCGGTATAGAGCCCACCAAAGCCGCCTCCTAAAATGCAGATACGTTTTGTCTCAGTCATACCTGGATGTTGGTAGCAGTTCTCTCTTTAAGATAATGGTCTTACGATGACTCAGGGAATTACGCAAAAAATAGTCCTTCCCTCCTACGCCCAGTCCCCTAGGGCTGATTATCTACTGAGAGAAAATTGTGTTGGCGCGACAGAGAAAAGTTTAGGACACTCCTGGTGGAGGTGTAAGGCGAAGATTCGGGTGCGCTATCAGGGTTCTGCCTGAGGGCATTTCGCTGCCCTCAGACGCCCGCTTCGCACGTCCTTCCGCGAGGTCCAGGGCCTTCCGCCGCCCTGGACCTCGCGGAAGGGAGGGTTGAAGAGGTGTACTTCAGGGTTGGTTCAGGCATAAGTCGGTTGAGCTTTTCAGGCTTCTGCATCAGTTGAATTACACGTTTGAAAAGACAAGCACATTTTTCTTTTTCGAATGAATTAGCCCTACGCCCAGTCCCCTGTCTTATATCCGTAATTTTTTGACGCCGATCGCCAAGGAACAACCAAACCCCATCGACGGTTTATGAATTCTCTTTGCAAGTCAGCCGGGTTAATAGATCCAGCTGAAATGATAGAGTTTCTGACGTTGCTGCGTTGTGGCTGGTTATGGCTGTTGTTGCTTATGCCTGCATCGCCCCTTATCTAGAAGACACACCGACGCTCAAAAGTTGGGGCCAAACGGTAGAGCACGTGTACTTAGACCAGTGGTCGCCCATGGCGCAACGACCACAATTGCAACAGCTGTTGCAAGATTGTGCAGCGACGCCTCCGAGCACATTACTAGTGCGCCAATTGGCCGATTTGGGCGAGTCTTTAACGACGATCGCCAACTGTCTGGACACACTCGAAACTTTAGGCGTTACAGTGCTGGCACTCGATCAGTCATACTGTAGCCCCACCGATACAACCGCCCCTGTAGACCGCAGTGATCTCCTACAGTTAGCCACCCAAATTCAGACACAGCAGCGTCGCTACCGATTACAAGCTGGTCATGCCCAAAATCGCACCAAAGTTTTACCCCCGCCGGGTCGTGCTCCCTATGGCTATCGGCGGGGACGCGATCGCTATGCCCTCGATCGCACCACCGCTCCAGTTGTCAAAGCCTTCTTCGAGCATTTCCTCTTATTTGGCTCGATTCGGGGGGCTGTCCGCCACTTGGAAAAGAGCTACGGTAAGCGCATATCCGCCTCGACAGGACAGCGATGGTTAACCCACCCTGCCTATCGAGGGGATCTCGCGTATAAGGACAAGACGATTATCCGCAACACCCATACCCCCCTGATTTCTCGCGAAGAAGCGGCGCAAGTCGACCGTCTACTGCGGCGCAACCGACGGTTACCCCCTAAAACGGCCAGTGCGCCGCGATCGCTAGCCGGGCTGGTGGAATGCCAGGAATGCCAAAGTACCTTAAAGGTTTCACGTGTCACGCACCCGCGCCAGTCCCAAGAATATCTGTACTTACGTCCTATAGCGTGTGGGCGATCGGGCAAGCCTTGTAAAGCCATTGCCTATGCCGATGTTCTGGATAAGACCATTAACTTAGTCTGCCAGAACTTACCCAGTGCAGTTAATGCGCTCCAAGCATCGCCTGTCAGCAGTATCAAAGGGCAACTGTTAGCCGCAATTCAACACAGAGAAACAACCCTCAGCCATCTGCCCGATCTGCTGAAGCAGGGAATTTTAGATGACACGACTTTCAATCTACGGACATATACGCTACGCGGCGAAATTTCGGATCTCGAGCAGCAGCTTTCTCAACTACCACCAGAAAATCTCCTCCAAATTGTCCAAACACTCTCCATTCCACAGTTCTGGCAGGACCTCTCGGAGGCCGAGCGGCGGGTTTATTTGCGGGAATTCATTCAAAAGGTACTCATCAGTCGCGACGGTGGAACCTGGGATATCCATATCCAATTCGTATTTTGACCGCTGCTAGGCTCAATAAGTCACCGTTACCCCATGAAATAAAACGAGGGTAATGAAAAAGTCCACAACGAATAGGGCAACCCAGGTCGTCACCACAGCCGATGTCGCCGATCGCCCTACCCCCTTACTACATGTGGTCGTTAGGCCCCAAGTACACCCTGCTAAAGCGATCATTGCGCCAAAAAATACGGCTTTCAGCAAAACAGCCATCAAATCTCGCGGTTCCAGCAACATTTGGACAGAGTTCAAGAAGATCGCGCCCTGCACATGATAAAACTGCATCGCAGCCAACAATCCTCCACCCACCCCCAGTACTAATCCCAACATGGTGAGCACAGGCAACATCACACAACACGCCACCACTCTAGGTGTCACCAAATAGTCGATGGGATCGGTGCGGAGTAACTTTAAGGCATCAATCTGTTCGGTAATTTTCATGCTGCCAATTTCTGCGGCAAAAGCAGCCCCGACCTGCCCTGCCAAAATTGCGGCTGACAAGATGGGCGCTAGTTCCCGGCAAAACCCTAATGCAAACGCTCCTCCAAGCGCATGAAGCACTCCAAAGCGTTCCATCTCACGAGCTGTCTGCACCGCAAAAATCATCCCCGCAAACAGATTGGTCAGTAATACCGGCATCAATGCCCCTGGACCTGCGGCAATCATGTGATCCATAACGCGCCGATGCTGTACTCGCCCCAGCAAAATACGGACAAGCACCTGCCCACCTAACAACAGCGCCATGAAAATGTGATAAATCACGGATCGCGATCGCCGCTTCTGCCTAGGCATAACCCGAGCTGTTGCCGACCGACCACCCGTCTCAACAAAACTATCAGGGGACGTTACCCGAAAAGGATTCAGCATTGCTGCACCAAAATTTTTTCAGCGAATCTTCAGTCAATCTTTCCAACAGGCAACTTGCACGATGAATAGCCGCTATCCTGGACCGCGTGCCAAAGCTCAGTTAGCTAAAAACAGGCCCAATACCAACCCCCTTCCTTGGCGTTCATAATCGCCAGATTGTCTTCCTCCACCCAGGAAATTGCCGAGAAAGACAGGACCGACCGTTGAGCCCAACCGATGGCGATCTATATCATTTGAGGAACCCCTCTCATTCAATTGGACTCTACAAAGAGCTACGTTCAGGGCTGAGAAAGGCCAACTTAAGGCTGAGATCAGGATTTACGTCTCAATATCCTTCATGGCTTATGGGAAGAGCGACACATTGAAAATGGGTACCCACATTGCCAAGCTGTACTACTCACCAATGCCAGGAAGCGGGGGAACGGTTCGCGCGTCTCTACTGTAAATAGAACCTGACAAGATGATGTCAAGATTTTGCCGATCCAGGAATAGCTGCACTTCCCGGCACACTATAGCCTTCCCCTAAGGAACCAGGTTCCTGCAGCCAAACCACATTCCGTGTTCATAACTACGAAGAACCCGATCCCTCAGGGTGCAAAAGGATTGCAATTTTAAAAAGATTTAGTACACTTGTACTAATTAAAGATTGTCTCCTCTCTCTGTTTGCTGGGTAAGAACCTCAAGAGCCATGAATAAGTTAGATCTAGCCCCGATTCGCGAGCGTCTGGAAACTCTGAAACGGACTCAAAATTTCCAGGCTGAAGCCTCCGACCCTCTCTGGGAACATCCGCAATCACCCCAACTGCCCCTTCAGCAATCACCCGGAGCGCCTGTTAGTCACTCCCAACAAGCCGCCATGGTTGAAGCACTCCAGCAGCGATCGCAGCAAGCTGAGGTGCCGCCTAGCCATGAAAACCCTGACAGCGAATCACCGGCCCTCCCTCCGGAAGTGAATCTCCACTGGCAAAGGCTGCAACAAGAGGCGATCACGATTAACGAGT
>JBCBTQ010000118.1:0-17509 GCA_039818605.1 Cyanobacteria bacterium J06639_14
CAGAAGAAACCTATGCGCAATGGATCAAGCGATACATACTTTTCCATGGCAAGCGTCATCCTAAAGACATGGGACGACTTGAGATCGAGTCCTTCTTAACTGATCTAGCCGTAAATCAGCATGTTGCAGCCTCAACGCAAAATCAAGCTCTCAATGCATTGCTGTTCCTGTACCACAAGGTTTTAGGAATTGAAATTGATGGCATCAATGCCGTTCGGGCAAATCAACCGCGCAATCTGCCTGTAGTTTTAACCAAGGCAGAAGTTGGGGCGGTAATTCCGAAAATTGATGGCCGTCATCAACTTGTGGTCAAGCTTCTCTATGGCAGTGGTTTACGGCTTTCTGAAGCGTTGCGATTGCGCATTAAAGATATTGATTTTGCTCAGCAGCAACTCATTATTAGGGACGGTAAGGGACGGAAGAATCGGGTGACAATGCTGCCAGCCAGCATTATTTCAGAACTCCAGGATTATTTTGACATTCGCACTATCCAAGAATTGCTGGGTCACAAAGATGTAAAAACTACCATGATTTACACCCATGTACTGAATCGGGGCGGGCGCGGAGTCCATTGAATGGATAGCTCGGCAAAAGAGCTTTGCCGAGCCTCGATTAACTCAGAGTTAAAACTCCCCACATTATGCAGCGGTCAAATCCGTTGATGACTGCTCTACTTCTACTTCACGCTTTTGTTCAAGGAAACTCTGAAGCTGGGCTTCAATGTTGGCTCGGACAAGTTCGCGGAAATCAATGAAGTGTTCTGCTTGGGCACAGACAGCAACGTAATTAGCGGCCACATGCGGGTAGTGCCACAGCATGACAGCCAAGTTAACCCAAAAACGCCACCGCGTTTTGCGTAGAATGCCTTGACGCCAGCAAATAATGAGAAACGCCCGGACGGTAATCCAGTTAATGTCGGGACTCCCCGCTGCCTGTGGACGTCCTTGATAGGCTTGTTTCTGCCCTTCGCCCAACATGAGAAAATGCCGAAACGTTCGATTCAAAACCGTTAACGGGTCGTAAAGGGTCCAAAATGCCTCGACGAATTCATTCGCAATGTCTTCGATAGGACGGGTCGGGACAAAGTTCATCAGAGTGACCTGGTTCGCGTCGGCCCCTTGCCCCAGCAATCGCCCCTCCTTTTCGAGCCGATGCCACAGAGCCGTATCAGGCAGTGCCTGCAACATGCTGAACATAGCCGTAGGAATGGCGGTTTGTTCCACAAACTTAGCTACGCGCTGACCGGCACCGCTTTTTTCACCGTCAAAACCAATAATAAAGCCTGCCATCACACGTAAGCCCGAACGCGCGATCGCCGTTACCGATTCTGACAACGGATCCCGTAAGTTCTGAAACTTGCGGGTCAGACTGAGACTGTCATCGTCCGGAGTTTCAATCCCTAGAAAGACCGTGCCAAAGTTGCAGTCCACCATCATCTGCATCAATTCCGGGTCCTGAGCCAAATCGACCGAGGCTTCCGTGGCAAACGAGAAGGGGTATTGACGCGCCTCCATCCAGGGCTTCATGGCCTGCAGCAACCGTTTAACATTACGTTTGTTGCCAATAAAGTTGTCATCCACCATGAAAATACTGCGCCGCCACCCCAAGTCGTAGAGATACTGAAGTTCGGCCAGCATTTGCTCAGGGGTTTTCGTCCGCGGCTTACGACCGTAAAGAACAATAATGTCGCAAAACTCACACTGAAAAGGACAGCCCCGCGAGAACTGAACTGACATCTCAGCATAGGCGTCCATAGCCAGGAGGTCATAGCGAGGAATCGGCGTTTCTGTAATAGCCGGTTTCTCACCGTTCGCGCGAAAGGTTCCGGTGCGATCGCCCTGTTCCACTGCCGCCACAAACATCGGTAGGGTGATTTCCCCCTCATCCAACACCAGGAAATCCGCTCCAGCGGCCTCTGCTTCGTGGGGGAGTGCTGTGGGGTAAGGTCCACCGACAGCGACTAACTTGCCATGCTGCTTGGCTGCTTTAATGCTGGCAACAAAATCAGGCTTTTGCACAATCATGGCGGAGATAATCACCAGATCGGCCCAGATCCACTCTTCTTCAGTGACTGGTCGGACGTTGCGATCGACCAGTTTGTAGCTCCAAGTCTGAGGCAAGATAGCGGCAACAGTTACTAGACCTAAGGGTGGTAGCTGTGCCTTAAAGTCAACGAGTTCTAAGGCTTTGTCAAAAGACCAGAAACTTTTGGGAAAACAGGGGTAAACGAGCAGAATATTCATTCAAATTTTAGGGAACTTTCGTCATCCTAGTGTGCTTATTTGCATTCAGCAAACAAACTCCAGATTCCGCACAGAACCTTACGCCGATAGCGAAAAGCAAGAGGCCTCTGTTTAACGCAGGCGATCGCCCTGCAAAAACTCAACATTGGGCGGAAACGGATCACTGACGACGCCAATCCCACTAAACCCCCAACGGGCGATGAGATCCTTAATTTGATACGCCGGAATCGACTCAACTGAGAAGCGATCGCGCACTTCTGGAGCATGCGTACTCAAATAGCTCAAAGCCTCATGATCGGCTGTGAAGACCAGCAGAAATGTTTTATTCGGTTCTTTCGCTCCATCCGGTCTAGCAGCAAGGTGACGACCGTCTTGCTTAGAGCGCAGCAGATAGTAAATCTGAGAGTACATGTTTGTGTTCAATTCATTTCCGACAACTTGATCCGAGGATCAACCAAAGTTAGGGCCACGTCAGCCAGGAGATTACCCACGATGAGAATGACAGCCCCCATCATCAGACTGGCCATGACAAGATACAGATCTTGTGCCTGCACTGCCTGGAGAATCAGGCGTCCTAAACCGGGCCAGTTGAAATAGTTTTCCGTAATAAACGCTCCTGCCAGAATATTGGCAAACTCAAACCCCAACAGCGTAATCATGGGATTAATAGCGTTGCGGAGGGCATGAACGTAAATTACGCGATCCTCTGGAAGTCCTTTGGCCCGTGCTGTTTGGATATAGTCCTGGCGCAGGACATCGAGCAATTGTCCCCGCATAATGCGCTGGAGTCCGGCATAGCTAGTGATGCTGAGGGCGAGAGTGGGTAATACGAGATGCCAGGCAATATCGAGGATCTGGCCAAACCAGGTCAGATCAGCATGGTTGATACTGGTACGCCCCCCAATCGGAAACAGGGGAGCTGTTATTTGAGCCAAGAACAGTAACAGTAGACCTGTAATCAGCGTCGGCAATCCCTGACCCAAGTAGCTCATCACCCGCAAAAACTGATCCGTAAACCTGTTTTGCTTAACCGCCCCGACAATCCCTAAGGGAATGCCGATCGCCCAGGTCACCATAATAGAGGTAATAGAGAGCAGCAGAGTATTGGGAATTCGCTCCCATAAAACCTCAACGGCAGGGCGGCTGTAGGCAAAGCTAGGCCCAAAGTTGAAATGGGTAATAATCTGCGTCAACCACCGCCAGTACTGCTCCCAGATAGAACGATCCAACCCAAATTGTTCTTCTATTTGTTTAATCGTATCGGGTGAAATCGCAGGATTCTGTCGGTACGTATCTAAGAAATCACCTGGGGCAAGTTGGATAATAAAGAAGCTAAAGATAGATGCCAAAAATAACGTAAATAGAGCTTGTAGCAGCCGTTTCAATATGTACAAGCTGGTTTCACTGCTGAGTACATTACTGGCAAGCTGCCAAACTTCTACCGGCGATCGCTTAGTTGTGGGGGATTGAGTTGAGGTCATAACGAAATTAGCGAAAAAGAACTAAGGGATCGGCGCGAAAATAAAGTACCTATAGCAAGAGGGTGAATGGGTGGGTGGGAGTCATTTTGGCACAACTCTCTAAGCATTGTGCAGGGTCTTTGATTTTTTCTTTTCTGGGCAGGGCTTTGCTAAAGCGGAGCGTGCACCATAGTCAGGTATTTTTATCCCTGGAAACCGCCTTAATACTGCACCAGGCTAACAATGGGCACATCGGGTAACTTCTGCCGTCCTCCCAAGTCAGCCAGTTCGATCACAAACCCAAATCCCACCAAATCGCCTCCAGCTTTGTCGATCAACTTAGCCGTAGCCGTCGCAGTCCCTCCTGTAGCAATCAAGTCATCAATGACCAACACACGACTCCCCGAAGGAAAAGCGTCTTGGTGGAGTTCTAAGCGATCGCTACCGTACTCCAACTCATATTCAGCCATATGGGTAGCGGCGGGCAACTTGCCGGGTTTCCGGACAGGTGCAAAGCCGAGGTTCATGCGATAGGCCAAAGGCATCCCAAAAATAAAGCCCCGTGATTCAATCCCGGCGATGTAATCAGGCTTGAGATCAGTACACTTAGCCTCGAGCAAATCCACTGAATGGCGCAAAGCTTCGGGATTTCCCAGCAAGGTCGTAATGTCTCGGAACAAAATTCCGGGCTTCGGAAAATCGGGAATGTCGCGAATTTGACGCTTGAGATCCATAGAATTTGAAGGAGTCGAAAGGGCAGCACAGATACAAAGCACCGTCATCCTACCAAAGAGAATTCGGCACAGCACGCTTTAAGAATCCCTTTCTGCAGGAGGAGCCGAAAAGTTTTCGAACCATCCCTGTTGCCAAAAGAAGAAAAACAGGGCGATCGCAATCACAGCCATGAGGCCCAAACAGGCAGGATAGCCCCAATACCAGCCTAATTCTGGCATGTTGAGTGGTGACGTATTGGCATTAAAGTTCATGCCATAGACCCCGGCAATGAATGTCAGTGGAATAAAAATGGTGGCGATCACAGTCAATAGCTTCATGACATCATTCATGCGATTGCTGACCGAGGACAGATACACATCCATCAGACTAGAAGACACCTCACGATAGGTTTCCAGGATGTCGAGGATTTGCACAATATGGTCATAGCAGTCCTGCAAATAAATGCGATTATCGGGATGAAGCACGCCTTCACCATCCCGAATGAGATTATTAACCGCCGTGCGCTGAGGCCAGATGTAACGCCGGAGCATCAGCAACTCCCGACGCAGGTCGTGGATTTTGGCCAACGTTTTCTGCGTCGGGTTCATGACGACCTCGTCTTCGAGGGCATTAATATACTCGCCGTAGTCTTCTAGGATTGGGAAATAACCATCCACAATGGTGTCCAACAACGTATGGGCCAGGAACCCTGCCCCCTGCTGGCGTAGTTTGCCTAGATTCCGCTGGATGCGATTGCGCACTGCCCCAAAACAATCCCAGGCTCCTTCCTCCTGTAGTGTCAGCAGCACATGGTGGCGCAAGATGAAGCTGATTTGTTCGGCTACAAACCCTTGACCTTTGGGCGCTGGACGCACCATGTGGACAATCAGCAGCAGGTGATCTTCATAGAGGTCGAGTTTGGCACGCTGGGGGACATTCACGACATCTTCTAGGACCAAGGGATGAAGCTGGAAAATGTCCCCTAGCTTACGTAAAACCGATTCGGTCCCGAGGCCACCGACATCGAGCCAACACACCATATTCCTTTCGAGGTAGGGCAAACATTCCTCTGGATCCTGCAAATGTTTGCGTACGACTTGCTGTGTGTCATAGCTGATGAGGGATAGCTCTGTAGGTTGAGCATCTTCAGGGATGTTGAGTGTACCTGGTAAGCTTCCCGGCTGGCTGTAGTTGTAGTCCAGCAAATCAATCGAATCGTCATCGTCATCCGATTCCGTTGCCGTCTCAGCCAACAGAGGCCAAGTTGACGTTGGACTGGAGGTGCGATCGCGATTCACCCTTGGCTGTTGCTTTTTGGTCATATTTTTACCTGGTCAAAGCCGGACGCGATATATCGCGTCGCTACATTTTTATCCTCTATACCGGACGCAATGTATCGGGTTGCTGCATTTTTATCGTCTATATTCGACGCGATATATCGCGTCGTTAGACTTTTATTGCATGGTTGCCAGCAGTTCGGCATCGTGTAGAATCGCTCCGACCTGATTATTAAAGATGCGCAGACATTTGCGATCGCTGTCATCAAAGCTGGTGTAGAACCACTCTGGCTGCAATGGCTGATCACCTCGGAGGGGTTTGACGGGATGTCGCGATCGCTGCTTATTCACTAGTTGGGTGACGCCAATCAACTCGCCATTAGGATTGAGAATGGGCAGACATAACAGACTGTAGGTGCGATAGCCGCTTTGGTGATCCGTGGCCTGAGCATTGGCCGATTCGGGATGGTCATACAAATCAAACGGAATGTTTAAGCCCTTGCCTGTAACCGCTACCTTGCCCGCAAAACCTTGCCCCATTGACATGTGGACTTTCTGGAAAGAGTCATTTTGCATGGGCAAGTATGTCCACAAACTCTGGCGTTCGGCATCCAACAACCAGAGAGTACCGCGATCTGCATTCATCAAATCCCTGGCAGCATCGATAATGCGTCTGAGCAATTCGGTGGGATCTACCGTCCCCGTTTCCAGCGATCGGGTTGCCGTCATCAAAGCGGCGGTGACTCGTTGCCCTCGAGCCGTTTTGTGATGCGAACAAATGCTATCCAAAACCAGTTGAATCGCTTTGGCATCAGCCGTAATTTTGACCATATCTTCTTCCGTAAATCCGGCTGGATCAATCCGCTCTGCTAGAGATCTATGAGGATTGTCGGCAGGCTTGAGTTTGTTTAGCACCTGAATCACGGCCACAAGCTCGCGATCGCGGTTGAGCAAGGGCAAAGCCATCAGTGTGTAAGTGCGATAGTCGTTTTTCAGGTCCTCTTGCTGGGCAAACGCCGATCGCGGATCCTCATAAAAGTCGTAGGCAATGTTGACGGGGATTTTGCGAGCAGCGACTTCACCGACAATACCTTGATTCATCGGCACGCGAATCTCCAAGAACTTTTTTTCGTCTCCTGACTCAGCAACGATGGGCCAAAATTCCTGGTGTTCCCGATCCAGTAAGAAGATAGTAGTGCGATCGGCATTCACGACCTGTCCTAGTTTGAACGTGATGGAGCGCAGCGTTAGATCCAGAACTTCATCAAACCCTTGGGCGTCCATGACCCGATTCAACAGCTCCAGCGTTAACCCCACATCACTTTGTGATGGCTGTAGCGTGCGTTTTTTCAAGACTGCCATTGACTCAGAATTTTGAATGGCAACCCCTACCTGAGCATTGAAGACTTCCATATGTTGCTGGCTGCTAGCATCAAAACTTGCCTTAAAACACTCGGGTGGTTCGGGCCATTGCTGCGGGTCATAGTCTGGGAAGTTACCCAGCCGCCGCTTATTGACAAGCTGTGTAACGCCTAAAAGTTCCCCATGAGGGCTAAAAACAGGCATACAAAGCATGCTGCAAGTACGGTATCCCGTTGTTTGATCCATCTGGTAAGCCGTTTGGCAGTCTGGGTGATCGTACAAATCAAACGGAATGTTCAGAGGTTCTTGGGTGGCTGCTACTCGTCCGGCATAGCCTTCTCCCACCTGGAGACGTATTTGCTTGACTTCGCCTGTGGCAAAGGGCATGGGAGTCCACAGCTCATGGCGATCGCGATCGAGCAGCCAAAGGGTACTGCGATCGGCATTCATGAGCTTTTGGGCTGCTTCCATCACTCGTTGGATGATTTCATCCGAGTCCAAGCTGATTTGGGAAAATTTGGCGGCTTCATTCAAGGCTTCAGACGTTTGTAGCCGCTGGGTGAGTTGGTAACAGTATTGGCAGCGTTCCAGAACTCGTTGAATGGGGACGATACACTCTTTAAGGTGCTGTTTATCGGCAGGGGTGAAGCCGTTAGGGTCGAGTTTCTCTGCCAGCGTTTGCTCTAACCATCGAGTTGCTTGCACTTTATTGGCGAGGTGCACAAAAGCGACGGTCATCTGATGACGGGTGATCAGAGGTAGAAAAATCTCATCATAGATTGGGTAATCAGCCTCCGAAGCGTCATGCGAGTGAATATTGTTTCCCTTCAGCCAAGCCTTTAATGCGGTCGTGTATCCTCGAGCTTCCTCATTACTGAGAATGTGGATTTCAGGATATTTCGCTTGACCGCTCTTGGCCACAATGGACCACATCTCATTTTTAGCCTGATCGATAAAAAGAATCGTGACCTGGTCAGCACTGAGCATTTCGCCTAGCTTGACCACAATAGAACTCAAAATTTCGTCCAGAATGTAGTCAAATCCTTGACCTTCCATTAAGGTCAACATCGATAGTAGTTTCTGTTCTTGACGCGTGACGGTCTCGATGAAGTCAGACTTTAAGCCTGCGAGTACTTTTTGCACCCAGTCCAGGTTAAACACCACTTTATAGAGACGGTTGTATACCTGGAGTTTGCTGCTCCGCTTTACGACTAAACCTGCCATCTGGAGTTTGAGTTGTGCTTGGCTATCTTCAGCAGGAACTGAACCTTGCTCCAGGATTTTTTTATACAGCTGTAGGATCGGACCCGCTTGCTCTTCAGTGTGCAGTAAGCGATCGCGGATGGCTTTTAAGTGAGGGGGTTCGTCTGTGGACTCCCAATTATCGATCAGCTTTTCCTGTACCAGGCGATCAATCCAAGCAGTGGGACTGATCGCCGTTGGTACTGTTGGCTGGCTGACGACTAACTGGCAGAGCTTTTGGGTCAGAAAAGGTTGGCCGCCGCTCCAGTTGAGGATGGCGGCCAAAGCCTCTTCTGCATCTTCGACGACGTCTTTTAAACCCTCGGCCAGGGGTTTAACTTCCCCCTGACTAAATCCCTGCAAGTCGATCGGGCGACCAATATTGAAAGGGGTGCGCGGATCCTGAACCAGATCTGCAGGGGTTGTTACACCGATTAAGGCAAAGGTGAGTCGATCGTAGGCATCACAGGATCGAAGAAATCCAAAAAAGTCATCTAAGACAAAAGGCAGGCTGAGAACACTGTCAATTTCATCAATAAAGATAACAATTGGCGATCGCACCTCGACCAACAACACCGACTCAACCAGTTCAGTCAAGCGCCCCACGGGTGGCAGGTAATATCGTTCTTTGAGCCAGGGACTGAGCGGTATAGATAGCTGAAAACTGCTGACTAAATGCCGTATGAACCCTGCATACCACTGATCGCGGGTGATATCTTTACTGCCAATGCTGCTTAAATCAATGGCAGCACACTGGCATCCCGCGCGCGCCAAACGGGCCTGAGTCCTTACCCGCAGGCTCGTTTTGCCCATCTGACGCGAGTTCAAGACGTAACAAAGTTCACCAGCCTTGAGGGCTTCGTACAAGTCATGGTCAGCTTGGCGGGTGACATAACTGGGCGCATCTAGAGGCAAATGCCCGCCTACTTTGTAGCGATAGGTTGAAGTCACGCTAGACATCCTTGTCATCGTCATCAATAAGGAAAGGATTAAGCAGAGGGAACTTGGAGGCGATCGCTAAAATAGCGGCGATAGAGTTCAAAACTGGGTACAGCTTTATTTCCTTGCAGACTCACCAATCCGAGACTATGCAGTTTGAACATCGATTCGGAATCTAACGGCAAGGGCATCGATGCATCCAAAACCGCCCGATAAGCCTGAGCCAATTCAGGATTGCGCTTAAGCGTCGCGAGATGGTGGCGTAAATGGTCACCATAAATGCCTGCTTCGGTCGGGCCAGTTTCGCAAAGTTCAGCCAGGGTCAACCGCTCCTGCACCAAGTAATACAAAGCCAAGCGCACCAGGTAAGGATGGCCGCCCACCAAAGCCATCAGCGTTTCAATTGCGCTCAGGGTAAGCTGTAGTCCGTGACGCCGCACCAGGTCAGTCACCTGTTCTAGCGTGAATTCTGATAGCTCGATCGGTAGCCCCACATTGAAAGGGGACTGGTTCACGTCTAAGGGGAGATACACTTCCGTCGAGTGTACAACCACCAACCGCAAACGTTCCCAGAGTTCACTATTGCCACTGCCATAGCTAGCTTCCTCATACCAGGCCCGCAATAGCCCAAAAAAGTCGTCCGCAATTGTGGGATAGCGAAACACCTCATCGACTTCGTCTAGCCCTAGTACCAGAGGACTTTTAATTTCCGGGAGGAGATATTCTTCAAAGTAGTGGGTGCAGTTGCCTTTACTCCCGAAGGTCTCATCCCAATAGTCTTCCAGCCGGTGAGGCAAGCGTAATTTACGAGCCACGATGGCACAAAACCACCGTAGGAGACTGCCCAAGTCAGCAAAAGTAGCGCGATCGGCATGCTGAAAACTCACTGGGATGGCCTGGTAGCCATTTTCGCGGGCTCGACTCAAGATGCGTGCCATCAAGGATGTTTTACCCATTTGGCGCGGTGCTTTAATCCGAATTAAGGCCCCCGATCGCCCAATGGCCTCATGGCACTGCCCTTCATGGGGGGTCCGTTCAATATAAAATTTTGAGTCGGCGCGGACCTGTCCCTGAGGAATTTCGGGCTCCGCTCCGGGTAAGGGGTGAACGACGGCTGGTAGTAAGGCTAGGTTTTTAGTGTGAGTGTTATTCGTATCGATCGCCCGAGCATCTGATCGGGTGGGCTCTGAACTGGTGTGATTAGAGGGTTTCAATATTTCATCTTCAGCAGTCAGCAATTCAAGCGTAAGTTGCTTAATGGCCTCTGCATCTTGCTCTAATATGGCTTGTAGCCGCTGGACCGTTTGGGGTGTATCTGCTGTCGACGCCCAGGACCAGCAGTAGGCACCTTCAAGATAATTACGCAGATCATGGCTGAGGCGTAAGGGTTGGGTG
The DNA here is from genome assembly GCA_039818605.1 of Cyanobacteria bacterium J06639_14. Classification (GTDB taxonomy): domain Bacteria; phylum Cyanobacteriota; class Cyanobacteriia; order Phormidesmidales; family Phormidesmidaceae; genus SIO1E4. The sequence goes on from JBCBTQ010000118.1 coordinate 10,633, forward strand.
CTCGCTAACCGGATAACGACTAATTGCGGTGAGGGCATTCCCTGTAGGCCAACGCCCTGCCGTAACTGTCGTAATTGCTCGATGGCCATCTCACTGACAGCCGTCTGCGAGGATAATAGGAGGACAAAACAATCACAACGCCAGAGGGCTTGGGTGATTGGCTCTTGGGTGGTTTTTAGCGCTGCCGATGCCGCTGGTGCCAGCGTATCTAAGTCATTGACAAAGGTTGGATAACCTAATGACTGCAGAAACTTAGCCAGGGTTGAGGCGATCGCGTGATCAGAGGATTGCCCTCGATAGCTGATAAAAACACGCCGCTGCTTTTGCCAAGCCCGCTCTACAGCCCCTTTAAGCTGCTTTTTAGACACTTTCTCATCGAGCGCGAGCGAAAGCTTGCGCCAGAGACGGTAAGCCAGCGTCTTTTCCACATAGGAAGGGTTTTGGGGATAAATTTCTTCGTAGGTGCGCCCATGCCAAGAACCGACAAAAACCTCTTTCTCTATATCATTCAGGTGTTTTCCAGTTTTTGCACAAAGGCGCTGATCAACAAACTCAAGTGCTTCATTCACGTTCATGCCTACAGACTCAATGTAAGGTTCGACACAGCCAAACACTGACTAGGCATTGGAATAGGTCCGAGTTTGGCAGATAATAAAGCACCCTGCTCTAGTGATAGCATTGATATTCAAACAAAACAAAAATCTTCGTTGCATTGGTTCCAGTTATGACGATGCAAGGTCTCCAATACCAGACGAGCATCGCTCAAAATCACTGCCAGCAGCGATAAAGAACCATGATTTACCTTATTGGGCGCAAGCAATGAACCAAACACCAAATAAGGTCTTAAAATCGCCCAAATTCTCTCAAAAGCAGCCCTTTTGATGATTTCAGTCAACAACCTGCCTACCGCATTTCGGCATCTAGTGAGGAACAAAAATCGGTTAGAGCGTCTGCCCTTAAAGATAACCTGGACCTTACTCAGAAAGAAAATGCTGTATAGACCGCTCACGCGATCTGGCCAGCAAGATGGTTCACAACAAGAAAAATAGAAATAGGTATCTAACGAGTGATACTCTGACTTTTGCAAATGTTTAACCCAATACAATTCCTATCGCTAAGTACCAAGAGCAACCTGGTTTTAGGTTGTCAATGTCCACGGCCATGACATCAATAACTTATCTCGGCTGCGATATTCCAAACTTATATTTCTTTGTGTGATAGTGTGATGATCCGAATCACAAACAAAGTGTGATAGGCCGTCACTTACTGATTTTTAAAAAATAGGTTTAGACCTCTTTTTACTATTCTAATTTTATTACCGATTTTCTAATCCATAAAATAGTGAAGGAATTGAAGAGGTTTAATTAGGTTTTACGAGTTCTGAACATCCCTAGCCGTCGCTCAACCTGAACTGAGGACTGATATTTCCTGGATGTCAGCCTTGTGTCATGATGGTGCTTCTGAGCTAAGAATAGCGTTTTAAGTAGTTGGAACTGGTGGTAAGACGCTAGATAAAGCGGCTCAGTCAACGACTGCGGCACATTACGTAGCACTATCACCGGCTGTGCCATGCACCCCCAAATAAGTCCAAGGGGGTCAGACCCCTATCAGAAATAACGTCTTAATTCTCTTTTTGTTTGATGAGGTTTTCTGGTTGTCGTTAAAGGAATTGTGAATCATATTAGTGTTAACAAACCACTTTGGAAAAAGCTTGGGCTATGCGTTATGAGTCTTTTTCTCTTCCGGTTGTGGAAATGTTCCCAAACATGCTAGATGGCATTGTCGAAAAAGAAATCAATCTAAATCATGACGGCAGAGTTAAATGTCAAGGAATTTCTTGGCGAGCGCGTCTTCATTCTCCTGGAAAAATTGAGTCGCTTTCACCCGGAGAAGTTATCAACATTATTGGCCGTGAGAATAATGTACTACTTGTTTCACCAGAGATTTAGTATCTCTAGCAGCCAATATTAGGTCGCTAGAAACGGTCTGAAAACACCATTATGAACTCCTCTCGAGTGAGCAGTATGAATCCGGGCAGTACGGATCAGGAGTCTGCCTTAAGGGGCAATTCGTAGAGTTTAGGGAAACTGAAATGGTCAAACTTCTTCTGGCTGGAATAACCTTTTGGGCGGTTAGTTTACTCCCTGCTAGGGAGGCTAATGCACTAACGCCTGTGCAAATGGTAAGGGGAGGACGGGAAACGTGACTGTACTTGAGATTCCGCAACTTATGCCTACAGCCATTCTGGGGGAAACCGATCGCCCTCAGAATGGGTAGTGTTAATTTCCGAGGCAAAAGAATTCCCGAACCTGCCAATGGCCTCGATTCCACTTGAGTGGAATTTTCTTGAAAGCCTGCAATGAATTCACGGGCGATTTGAGGCTCAATCACAACTAACGTTGACCTCAGGCTTGCTTGAGAGCCGATGCCCCACTAACCGGGGAAAACCCATTGAAATGGGTTGGCGACAAAACCTGAAAACATTTCCTGAAGATACGCCACGTCTTATCGGAAACACCGCAATGAAAAGGACGCTTCATCTTGAGCAAGCGATTCCTTATTCATTCACTCACTGAAATACTCACAGAGGAACCAGAAATGACGAGCTTCGATACTTTTTTGACGGGCGTTTGCGATCGCTATCAGGCCATGTTTAGTGCTCAAGGGCCGCAATACGATCAGGTTTTTGTCGAGATTGCCCAACCCGTTTTGTCGCAGCTGGCTGCCGGTGACGCTCCGTACCACACTGTCGCGCACACCTTGCAAGTTATTAAAGTGGGGCAGGCCATTCTTGAAGGCAAGCAATTCCACGAAGGCTCTGTATCGCCCAGAGATTGGCTGCATATGCTTGTCGCGTTACTTTGTCATGATATTGGCTATGTCAAAGGGGTTTGTCAGGGCGATCGCCCCGCCCATCATTGCTATGCCAATGGTGCTGGAGGGTACGTCCATTTGCCACCCCACGCCACTGGGGCCGCCCTTAGCGAGCATCATGTCGCCCGTAGTCAAGCCTATGTGGCAACTTATCTGGCGCATTGCCCCTGGTTGGATACCGCTGCCATTCAGTGGAATATCGAAATGACCCGCTTTCCCGTACCTGATAACGAACGCTATCGCGATACTTGCAGCTATGCAGGATTGTGTCGCGCTGCGGATCTATTAGGGCAGCTAGGCGATCCTCAATATATGCAGAAACTGTCTGCCCTGTTTGATGAATTTGAAGAAACTGGCACTAACCAAACTTTGGGATACAAAACCCCGACAGATCTGAGAACCAGTTATCCCCATTTTTACCGCCATATTGTGCACCCCTACATTCAGCGCAGTCTGTACTATCTGGGCGCAACCTCTGTGGGACCCAAGCTGATTTCGCAGCTTTACACCAATATCTGTCTGGCTAAAATGGCGCAGCCCCAAACGGATAAAACCTCCCTGCGCTTAAAAAAATTGCACAGCGAAGCTGAACTTCTGCCCTGGCAAGAAGCTGGCTTTATCTTCACGTAAGGTGATTTCCCGAAATGAAGCTACCGTCTCAATATTGTGTGAAAGATGGTTCTCTCCAAAGTGAGGATTGGCGCTACCCTGTGTAGCGGTACCGATTTTGGATGGAAGGATAGAGAAATCATAAAGTGATGGGGTAGTCGTTGATGGTTCGTGGTTCATCGTCTTTAGTTCATGGTTCATCGTCCGTTGTCCATGATTAAGACCCCCCACCCTCTACCCTCCACACCCTACCCTCTACCTTCTACCCTCCACTCTCTACGAGGCTACAGGCGCAAAATTTTGCGTCGCTTCCACCTTCCCCAAACTGCGCGAAAACTATGCTAACCAGCGTCTGGCAACAAATTACGTTCAACCGCTTGGCCTTGCACCAATGGCGTGAGGTGAGTTTGATCCATCGTGTGCTGGGATTTTTGCGATCGTGGCGACACGGAAGTTGGCTATTGCAGTGGGGCGATGGGATTGGCCTGGTGATCATCGCCATTTTGTTTGCCCTGGCTCCCTATGTCTCCACGACGTTGATTGGCGTTTTGCTACTGGCGTGCGGAGCTTGGTGGGTTTTGTTGACTGTGACCGATGAAGCGGGTGAAGGGCTGACGCCGATTCATTTGCTGGTTGCCTTGTATTGGGGCGTCATGGTGTTGGCAACGGCAGTATCTCCCGTGAAAGCGGCGGCTATTTCAGGGCTGATTAAGCTCACCCTGAATCTCTTGCTGTTTTTGCTGATGGCGCGGGTGCTGCGTCGTCCCCGCTTACGGACGGGACTGGTGACGGCATATTTGCTCACGGCGCTCATCGTTTCGGTTTATGGAATGCGGCAGTGGTTTTTTGGCGCTGAGGCACTGGCGACCTGGGTCGACCCGACATCGAACCTGGCAGGCACGACTCGGGTGTATAGCTATCTGGGCAATCCGAATCTCCTCGCGGGGTATTTGGTGCCTGCGGTGATGCTGAGTGGTGCGGCGGTTTTTGCCTGGTCTCGCTGGACCCCTAAGTTACTGGCAATCGTTGCTTTGTTAGTCAATACGGCTTGCTTAGTGTTGACCTTTAGCCGGGGTGGCTGGTTGGGCTTTGTCGCTGGTGGATTTGCGTTGCTGGTGTTGCTGGTGCAGTTTTGGAGCATTCGCTTTAACCCCTTTTGGCAGCGTTGGGCATTACCTTTGTTGATGGGGGGATCGGTTGCGTTTTTGGTGCTGGCAGTGTCGGCATTGGCCCCGCTGCGCGATCGCGTCATGAGCATCTTTGCCGGTCGCAGCGACAGCAGTAACAACTTTCGCATCAACGTCTGGATCGCCGTCATCGACATGATCAAAGATCGCCCCTTCTTGGGCATTGGTCCCGGTAACGATGCCTTTAACAAGGTGTATCCGCTGTATCAGCAGCCTCGGTACACTGCGCTTAGCGCCTATTCTGTGATTCTGGAAATTGCGGTGGAAGCCGGGTTGATCGGGTTGGCTATCTTCTTTTGGCTTCTTACGGTTACCTTTGGGCAGGGATGGCGACAGCTCCAGCACTTGCGGGAACAGCAGTCCAGGCAAGGTTATTGGCTAATTGCAGCGCTGGCGACGATGGTCGGCATGTTGGTCCATGGTTTGGTGGATACGATTTGGTATCGTCCGCAGGTCAGCATTTTGTGGTGGCTGATGCTGGCACTGGTCGCTAGCTACTACGCCAGCAAACCCAAAGCCCTCGCGCCAGAATAATACTGATGTTTTGTGTCGAGCCTTCCAAAGGTAAACCGCCACAGAAAAGTGCCAAAAACCCAATATTCTGTAGAGGCATGGCAATGCCACCCTCTGGCAATGCCTTCGACTAAATCCGGTTTACTCGCCCCCTAATTGAGCGACGCAACTGGTCGTGTCGCTACAGGTATCACCTATTTTCCCTAACGGGGGTGAGCTGTTCGGATGCGGTATTACTGTGAACCTCTTGCTGGCACTGCATGTTTCCCGAATTTCTACCTGCTGCTGTAAACGACCTCACCGAATCGACATCGGTTGCGATGGCCCAAAAAATTCGTCAGGCCCCCATCAAAACCGACTTGAGCGATCGCCCCATTACGACCACCTACGTTTGTCAGGGTGAGGCACATCCACCGATCCTGATCCTGCATGGATTTGACAGTTCGCTGCTGGAGTTTCGGCGACTGTTGCCGCACTTGGCTGAATTTCGCACCACCTGGGCGATCGATCTCCTGGGCTTTGGGTTGACCGACCGGACATCAACCCCAACCATCACGCCCGATGCGATTAAGCAGCATATCTATGGTTTTTGGCAGCAGCTAATCAATCAGCCTGTGGTGCTAGTTGGAGCCTCGATGGGTGGGGCAGCGGCGCTCGACTTTGCCCTTACCTATCCAGAGGTTGTCACACGTTTGGTGTTGCTTGATAGTGCGGGCTTTGCTGCCGGTCCCGCGATGGGCAAGTTGATGTTTCCTCCCTTGGATCGCTGGGCTACTGCCTTTCTCAAAAATCCAGGGGTGCGTCGCCGGATTAGTTGCCAAGCCTACTACAACCAGGGGTTTGTGACGCCCGATGCGGAAGTGTGTGCATCGCTGCATCTGGACTGTCCGCAGTGGTCGGAAGCGCTCATTGCGTTTACTAAAAGCGGCGGCTATAACTTTCTGAGCCAGCGGATTGCGGATATTCCTATGCCGACTCTGGTTATCTGGGGGCGACAGGACAAAATTTTGGGAATTAAGGATGCCACGCGATTTATTGACCAAATTGCGCGATCGCACTTAGTTTGGATCGATGAGTGCGGCCATGTCCCGCATCTTGAAAAGGCGCAAGAAACATCTGAGGCTATCGGCCATTGGTTGTCGGTAACTTAGAGAAGGGCATAAAAAGTAAATAAAACCTTAAATGGCTACCCAGGGTATTGGGGTAGAAGTAGGGTAGATCGCCGCTACTCCTCAATTTTTCTTTGTCGGATAATGAGTGTATAACACCGCAGGTAGCCTATAAAACCTGCAATTTAGATGCCTTTAATAGGCGGCTTCTTTCGAGAGGTCGCCATTTGGCGTAAATGTTTTTACCGCTACAGCTAATACTCTGTAAATTAATTTTCTTGTTGTATCTCAGCGGTGACGGCTTGATCCCCCGCTGTCGCCGCCCCTATGCCCTCGTGGCAGGCTACGCCACAAAAAGGGGCTGGGACTATAGGGGGAATATCGGGGGTGCGATCGCGAGCGTAGCGGCTGGAACCCCTCCGCCTACGGCACCTCCCCTTACCAAGGGGAGGACGGGAAACATGGCTGTACTTGCGATTCAGCAACTTGTGCCTCCTGCCCCCTTGCCAAGCTATCCATTAGGCATAAGTCTTCTAACGCTATATATATCAGGGCTTTTGCGCCCCACTTGTGGAACTTGAATCA
>JBCBTQ010000119.1:0-17505 GCA_039818605.1 Cyanobacteria bacterium J06639_14
CATCAATGCAGAGCGTGAGTGTACTCCCGTCATCATGCCTGGCGAATACAAAAGGATAGCGTCTCACAAATGCCGGCACATACTTTGCCTTCCATTCGCCAGTCTCGGAGAGATAGAGATTTTTCTCTCCCATGCCTAACAAGATGGCGGGTAGAATTTCACCCGTTGCCTGATTGCCAGCAAATACGATTGTGTAGTCGTTGGCAGCGAAAGGAAATTCAGTCGCCATGAGAGGCACGGAGTTGACCGAGCGGGAAAAGGCATAATCTTTGCCCTGGATATGCCAATCTAAATGGCGTTCTTGAGAGACGGGGACGACTTTTTCGTAGATAAGCAGTTGCTTGGTCATGGTATGTACCTCGATAGTGTTATTAACTTTGGATGAGGAAAGGGAGCAAATACCAGTTACATCTCTATTTGCTCCCAAAGACTCAGTAAAACGGAGAAACGATATCGCGAACTGGACTGATGTGTTGGGTGTTGTCCCTTCTACTATTCCGAGTAGTTGAGGGATTCACAATCCCCAAAAGATCAGGTTTATTCACATGTCAACTCAGGTTTATTCACATGGGTGATCAGGATGAGCCCATTAATTTTTGGCTGGTGAGAATTTCCTCCCAAAACAAAGGATAAATAGGGTCTCATTGGAGCTGTTGTTCTGCCTCCTGCCTTTGCACAGTTGGTTCAGAAGCTGGCAGCGTCTTTGGACTTACTCCTTAGTATCCTGATTAGGGCTTCAGGTTTGTTGAGGAAAATTGAGGAGTTGCTTCCTGATTAAAAAAAAGGCGTCACAAGTCGTGACGCCGATATCCAGGTCAAGGAAACAGGTGGTGAACCTGGATACTCTCAGTATCGGGATTTAAACTTCAGGTTTGTTGAGGAAAATTCGGGGGTTGTTGGTAGATAAGAAAAAAGGCGTCACAAGCTGTGACGCCTATCATCCAGGCCAAGGAAACAGGTGATGAACCTGGATTAACTCAACTTTGGCGTAATGGCGGCCTGAAATAAATCCCCAAAAGATCAGGTTTATTCACATACCAAGATCAGGTTTATTCACATATCAGGTGATGTTTGAGGAAAAAGTTATCAGAAGCGGGGGAGGTAGTACCGCGACGCGGAATTCAAAATATCCTACGGGAAGCCGCTCAGGCGTCTACAAAATTCAAAATTATCTCATCGTGAGCCTTTTAAGCATTGGGAATGATGCACATGCTTCCGCCGTCAAGTACTAGCTTGGTTGAAGCGCAGGGTGGGTGCCGCTTTTCCGATGCTAGTAAACTGGCAGCACTCTGTGCCTGAGCGTGTTGGGCCACTCGCTTGCGATCGCAGACTCGCTGCGAGGAATTACCGGAAGCCCTTTATCAGACGATCCACTGAAGCCTTGTTGAAAAGGCGACGCTGAGGAACCTACCTCATTCTGCTCCAGCTTTGTGCCTGAAAGTATATGGCTATGATAAGAACAGCCTGTTGTAGCCTGTCATAGCGATAAAATGGCTCATAGATATCTACAGGTTCTGAGTTAGCTTACTAAAATCGGCAGAGGTGAGGCGGTGATTAACGGATAAAAGTTCCTCGTGTGGGTTATGTGGAATGGAGTAAAACCTGACACCAAAGATGGTTTTGTTGGGTTGTGTGGATGCTCCAATCAATCTACGACAGGATAATGTTAGCGAGAGTTTTGTGAGTCAATTTGAGTTAAACGACTTAAGGATCTCGAACTAGCGGTAGGGTTTGGCTTTATCCCTGGTGTGTTATTTGGCAGATACTTGAGAGAATGAGCGACTTTGAAAATAGCTTAAAGTTTGCTGAGGACTTGATACATGAAAAGACGGGCAACTATTTGAGTGATTTGCAGCGAGCACTCTTATTTACTGCTCTGACAGGCAGTCGCAAGACCTATGATGATATTGCTGAAGAATATAGTTACTCTTCTAAATATGTTAAACAACATATTGCTCCTAAACTTTGGCAGTTGCTTTCGCAATTGCTGGGTCAGAAGATTACTAAAGCCAATGCAAAGGCAATATTAGAACATCAGCTATTGACTCAGGAGGAAACAGTTCAGTCGGCGTCACAAGATGTAGTGTCTGCCGCGCCATCTTTCCAGTCAAGGCAGTTTGAAACGGCGCTAGGTAAGGCAAATATTTTGTTGGTTGATGATCAGCCAGAGAATCTCAAAGTATTGTCTGATTTGCTTGAAGAACAGGGGTATGAAGTTCGTCAGGCAATGAATGGAACAGTTGCCCTGCAGGCGATCGCGCTTACCCAACCAGATTTGATCCTACTCGATATTCATATGCCCGAGATCGATGGCTACACCGTTTGTCAAAGACTCAAAGCTGAACCTGAAACTGAAGCGATACCCGTGATTTTTGTGAGTGCTTTGGATGAGGCTTGGGATAAAGTGAGAGCCTTTTCGGTGGGGGGGAGTGATTATATTACGAAACCGTTTAAGGTCGTTGAAGTGCTGGCTAGAGTGGAAAATCAATTGCAAGTTCGGCATCTACAACTGGCACTCCAGGAAAAAGATCGTCAGTTACAGGAAGCTCTGGCAAAGTTGGCAGCACTGACGACATAGGTGGTGGAGTAGGAGAGTGGAAGGGTGGAAGGGTAGAAGGGTAGAAGGGTGGAAGAGTAGAGGTGTGGAAGGGGGCAGGAGTGATACCGCATCCAAATGACTAAATTCCCCATTATGGGAAATAGGTGATAACTGTAGAAACGCGACATGTCGCGTTTCTCAATTAGGGGTTAGGTAAACTGGATTTATTAGGATGGGGTGGCAGAAGTAGTTTGCCTAGTGAGCATGCTGACCCTACAACCAATTACCGACCATGACAAATGGTCCCCAGTAGTAAGGGGTGTTGAATTGCGGATTCTCCATGAGGGCCAGTTGGGCTTGACGGAAGGCTTCTGCTTTGGTGGCTTCTGGTTGGGCGAGGGCGGCGTAAAAGTGCTCCATAAAGACCGCTGTGGCCTGGTCATTCAAGGGCCATAACCCGGCTAAGGTACTGCGGACGCCTGAGCGCATGGCCATGCCAGCAATGCCTAAGACGGCGCGACTATCGCCGGTCGCTGTTTTACAGGCACTGAAGACTAAAAGTTCGATCGGGAGGTTGCTACTGCGATCGCGAGCTTGCAACAGGCTGCCGAGTTCTTTAATGGTGACTTCCCCATCCCAGGTGAGGATAAAGGTTTCCTCGGCAGTGGCCCCAAAGGTGCCGTGGGTAGCGAGGTGAATAACGCCTGCGGGTGCGGTCGCTAAGCTATTGGTGAGATTATCGCGAGTGAGGTCTTCATTAAAGAGCACCTGGTGATTGGGAATTTGGGTGGTGATTTGCTGGATTTCATCCCTGACAAAGGGCAAAGGCGGGAAGCCAGGGCGGGATTCACTCAAGCCTCCGGCCAGCATTTGCAAGCCTTGCCGCTCTAGGGGACGGGGGTCTAATAGGGTGAGTCCAGGGGAAGACACGACGTTATAGCGCTCGATGAGATACTGGTCGCCATCATGGAGGGCGGTGAGGGGCAGCGTGCGTAAGGCCCCATCGGCCACGAATACCAAAGTCTGAATGGATTGCTGCTCCAGCGTCGCTGCGATGGGGGTAATTAGCCAGTCATAGACCTGCTGTAATTGCTGGGTGGTGGTGGTTTGTCCCGATCCGAGCGGTGTGGTTAGCGATCGCAGTAGTCCGGCCACAGTTTCCTCCACCTGTCCGGGGGCGATGGGGGTACTGTGATGGTGCATCGGCTGACCAGCCACACTAACAATCACATCCAGTCGATCGTCCAAGACGATGGGGTAGATGACGGCAGCGGTGGGGTCGATCGCATCGGCAATAATGGATTCCCCTTGAATACAGCCATCTTGGAAATAGTCCTGGAGTTCGGCCAGTTGTAAGTTCTCAACTAGGAGACGCGCCTGCTCCAGGCTGGCTGGTTCAGCAGGCTGCCCGGCCTCGCCTTGGAGCAAGAGTTTCACGAGTTCTCGATAAACGGGTTCAACGGTATCGCGGAAGGTAAATTGCACATCGTCACTGGCCGCATTGAGACTCACGCGCACAACGCTCAAGGCATCGATGGCTTCGGTGTAGGCCGCGATCGCACCAGGGCGATCGCCCTGGTGCGATCGCACTTGGCCGAGTTGTCGCGCCCATTGATAAATCATCTCAGGGGCATCGAGTATCTGAGCTTGTTGCAAAGCCTGGGTGGTGATGGATGCAGCGGCGGCCCATTGCTGTGTTTGGCTATAAACTTGCGCCTGATAGCCCAGGGTGTATGTCTGAGCTAAGGGATCCCCTAAGCGCTGGGCCTGTCGTCCAACGGTGTCTAGCAGGGTTTGGATTTGTTCCGGGGCGGCGAGTGCGGGGTCTGATGGATGAGGTGATTGGCTGTTTGCTGAGCTGTTTGCTTGCAGGAGCGTGGCAGCTAAGTGGAGTTGGGCATACATCGCTTCGCGGCTAGCGGGGAGTGCCGTTGTTTGTGCCTGCAGGTTCGGTTCTAGGGTGGACCAGAAAGCCTCGGCGGCACTGGGATTTTCCGTCAGCAGCAGATCTAGCTGGCTGACCTGAGCCTGAAACTGACCTAAAGGCGTTGATGCTGTTTTAAGTGCTTGTTGGTAATAGTCCAGGGCTTGGCCCGGTTGGGTCTGAACCTGAGCTGTGTGGCCGAGATTCAGCAGAATGGCACTGGTCAGGTGGGGCTGCTGCAAGGGTTGGGTGACCGCTAGGGCGGTTTCCAGCGTTTGTTGCGATCGCTCGGCTTCACCCTGCGCCCGTAATACATTGCCTAAGCTCAATAGCGTGACGGCCTGCACCGCAGAGGGGGGCTGTGCTGCCAGGGCTGTGGCGATAGCTTCTAACTGGGTCGCTGCCCGCTGCTGAAATCCAAGTGATTGCCAGGCCTGGGTCTGATTGAGCTGAACTCGCAGTTGTCCTCCCTCATTCCCGGCTTGGGTGTAGGCTTCAGCCGCTAGTTGCCAGTTGCTCAGAGCGGCTTGGGCGTCACCCCGAGCGAGCTGCAAACTGGCTTGGGTATTCAATGTCTGTGCTAAGAGCCAGGGTTGGGCCGTGGCGACTTCTGGGGTCAAGATGTGTTGGGTGGTTGCGATCGTGGCCTGAGCCTGGTCCCACTCGCCTAAGTGATGATAAGCCAGGGCCAAGTTGCTGAGGGTGGAGGCATAGGCCAAAGCATCATCACCTTGCGCCAGGGTGGTGGCGGCCTCCGTCCACAGGGTCGCGGCTTGGCGATAGTCAGCCTGTTGGTAGGCCTGACTAGCTTCCCCCAAAAGGGTTTCGAGTGGGTTGAGGGGACTCGCTTCCAGGACGATATTGCCGTTCGCTGCCACGCTCCAGTTTTGCGCTTCGGTGACGGTGGCCGGGGTGGCGGCAAGTGGGGTGTTGGTGAGGGGACCCAAATCAGGCAAGAGAAAGAGACTCGTTGGGTGTGTGGTCGGTAGGATCGGCAAGCCACCGGGACCCGTCACCACAAACTGCGATCGCGCATGGCTGCCATCGGCCGCACAGGCCTCAGCGATTAAGCTGCTAGCATTCACCAGATCGGTGGGCAGCTCCACTAAGGAATTAAATGGGTCGGTGTCAGGGGTATCAATGTCAACGGTGCCCGGTAAGCCCAATTCCGAGGAGGCCGCAATATTTAAGAACTGTTCGCCCAATATTGAGGTCGCTGCGATATTGATATTGCCCCCATTCCCGGCAAAGGCATTGGCAATAATCTGATTCAGTCCCTCCGGCTGGCCGATTAAAAACTCCGTCTGAATGTCAATGTCGCCGCCGTTACCAGCCCCCTGGTTAAGGCCAGCGGTGGCCGTAATTTCACTTTGGTCTGACAACAGCACAACATCAGTAAAGCTGAGCTCGACGTTCCCACCATCACTGCTGGCAGTCGCTGCATCGATTGCCGATCCTTGCTCTAAAAATAGCGCGTCCCCAGCGACCGTGATATCGCCGCCCACACCTTGTCCCTGGCTATTCACCGTCAGATTGCTGTCGCTGAGTTGAACCATCCCCGCATCGATGTTAATGTCGCCGCCAGCGCCTGTGGAGGTTGGACTCGTACTGGCTGCGATCGTGCTTTGCTCCAAACTTAAGGTGTTATCGACAGTAATATTGACTATCCCCGCAGCGCCGATGTCGGTCGTATTGGTCTGCACTGCGCCTCCACTTGTGAGGGTAAAGTCTTCAGCAATGACATCGATCCTGCCACCATTACCCGTCCCTGTCGTATTGGTCTGTACGGCAGCTTCATGGGTCAGATTAAAGCTGCCGGTATTCACATCAATGCTACCGCCGTCACCAATACCGGCGGTGTTGGTCCGCACTGTGGCCCCATTTGTGAGCGTAAAATCCTCAGCAAAAATCGTAATGTTGCCAGCATCCCCAGGTTCAAGAAACCCTACAGTGTTTTCTTGCTCAATGGTTGTTGGAACGGCAATCGATTCGACTTCAAATTCGGCACCTGTCAGACTGATGGTGTAATCACCTGTTGCAGAACTGAAATCGGTCCAGCCGTCTAAAGGGGATGCTCCTCCAGGTCCGATTGGTTCCAGGAGAGGGAGAACGGCGGGAGGATCAAACGACGAGAAAATCGTATCGCCTGATGCGGTGAGGGGATTATCGCCAAAGCTGCTCACCGCGAGATAATAAAGCCCCGCTTCAGTTGGCGTGAGGGGACTCTGTGCGGGCAGAGTGGATTGGAGGCTGCCATCATCATCATTTCCGTAAATGCCTGAACCATCCGCGGCGTTGAATAAAAAGAGCTGCGTATCGATGTTGGCACCATCTACGGTGGTGGCTGAAAACGTATTGTTTCCAGACAGGTAAATTTGATAAAGGTCAACATCACCTGCTGCTGCAATTGAGCCTGAAATGTTCCCGAGGGAAGCTCCGGGTGCATCACTCACGACTTGAGCGGTGGCTGGCACTTGTCCTGCGTCCCCCATTTCCGTGAACGTTGGTAAAACGGTGGGGTTCGCTTCAACACCTGTTAAGCTCACGATATAGTCGCCGATGTCAGAACCAAAGCCGCTCCAGTCTGCCAAGGGCGATGTGCTCGCTTCATCTGTTGGAGCTAGAAGGTTGGCAAAATTGGGATTGGCAGGAAGGGCAAAAATCGTTTCACCCAATGCAGTGATGGGGTTATTGCCAAAGCCACTCACGGCAAGATAGTAAATACCGGCTGTCGTTGGCGTCAGGGAATCTTGTGCGGGCAGGGTGGATTGGAGACTCCCATCATCATCATTACCATAGATACCTGAGCCATCCGGGGCGCTGAATAAAAATAGCTGCGTATCGATATCAGCCCCTCCCACAGTGGTCGCTGAGAAGGTTCCATCCCCAGATAGATAAATTTGGTAGATGTCGATATCGCCCGCTTCTGAGAGTGACCCAGAAATGCTTTCGAGGGGAGTCCCCGGTTCACTACTGACAATTCGTGCTGTGTTCAGGGTTTGCCCTGCATCCTCTGCGGCTTCAGCAAAGATGGGCGGCCCATCGATGAACTCTACCGTTTCTACTGTGGTGATTGCAATGATGGGAATGGGGGCGTCGGCCAAGGTGGATGCCGAGATTTCAACGCCATCGGTGAGGGTCAAGTTGCGGGTCCTAATCTCAATATCGCCACCATTACCGGGTCCCAAGGTCTCAACTGCAATCCGACCAGGCCCCGCGATCGCGATCGATTCTGGGGCAAAAATTCGCAAGTCACCGCCCTGACCCTGGCCTGAGGTTGAAGCTGAGATCGCCGCCCCGGGAGTTAGCGTAACCAGCAGATGCGGATCGAATTGGGCTGCACCCTGCTCAAAGTTGGCATCAAAAGGCTGCAGGGTTAAAGTCCCAGCCGGTGCTTGCCCTTCCGTTTCGGCGAAGATGCCGACGGTTCCCGCTAAATCCATATCCGAGGCGTTTAGCGTAATGCTTCCCCCAGCCTCTGTATTTGTCGCGGTAGCAGTGGCCGTCGCTGTAATCCGAGCTGTTTCTGAGAGGGTAAACCTGGGGGTATTGATCGTGATATCCCCAGCGCTTCCAGCACCACTGGTTGCTACCGAAATGATCGGGGCAAAATCCTGCACTCCCTCGCCCAAATTCACTGCGGTGGCGGCGTCAATAATAATCTCGCCGCCATCACCGGCTCCTGATGAAGAAGCCAAAATTTCACCGCCATTGATGAGGCTGAGGGTCCCAGTCGTGAGTCTAATGTCTCCAGCTGCACCGTCGGCATTGGCTAAGGTCGAAATCTGAGCTCCTGCTTCGACTGTCAGCGTAGGGGCATCTAGCTCAATGCTCCCAGCATTCCCGGTGGCGTTGCTAATCGCATTTAGCGCAACGTCTGGGCCGGTGAGTAAAACTCCCGTATCCGATTCGATCCGAATTTCACCCGCATCCCCCAAACTATCCGTATCACTGCTAATTGAACTGTCGCCTTGCAAGGTGATAAGTCCAGGACTCGTGAGGCGGACATCGCCAGCGGGAGCAGACCCCTGAGTGGTGCTTTCAATACTGCTATTGCTCAAGGTAAGGTCCCCAGCGCTGATGATGTTGACATCACCAGATTGACCGATACCGCCGACCTCGAAGGAAAATGTCCCCACGAATGGAGCATTTTCGATAGTTACAGTTGTACTCGTCACAATGTCCGTATCGTTCAGCACCAGGTCACTACGTCCGTTAATGGCAACGGCTCCAGCTTCCGCCCCAGAGGCCGCGGTGAAGAGGTCGAAATTCGCGATCTGCTCCTTGGTTTCCAGGATGACGTTACCACCATTGCCGCTGCCAGCATTATTCTGTGAAACTGCAAACGATCGCAGCTCGGCATCCGTTATCCCTGTCACATTGCCCTGTTCAGTTGTCAGTCTAATCTCACCACCACGTCCTGTTGGCCCAGATAAGGAGGATGAGAAGGAATTTGCCTCAGTTATTTCGATGTTGCCTGTCGAGGTTGTCACGGCAATATTGCCGCCATCACCACCGGTGGAATTGCCTATCACAGTTGGCGCGGACGACAAGGTTGAGCTGGAGTCGGCAACTGAGAATGCAGCTAAAGCAGTGGTTGAAATATTGCCCGATACGCTAGTGATGGTCTGATCACCCGCATTACCGCCGATGACATCGCCGGGTTGCCCGCTATTGGCACGGGCGATTGATACTGAGCGCGAACTTAGAATGTCAGTCGTTACATTGCCGGAGGTGCTCGTAATTGTAATATCGCCACCATCGGCTCCCAATACGTTGCCTGTCCTGCTCAGGTCGCCATTGGTCGAAGACGTGGAGTATGCCCCAGCCGAGACTATTGCAGTCGTTACATTACCGGATGTTGTTGCGATTGATATGTTGCCAGTATTGCCGCCACGAGAATCCCCTAAGTACGATCGCGAAGTCGTCCCAGCTTCAATGACGCCAGTCGTCACATTTCCATACGTCGTTGCGACATCAATGTTGCCGCTGTTTCCAGCAGTAGCCTCTCGACCTTGTGCACCTGTGCCAGTCCCTAAAAAAAGTTGTGTAGAGCCATTGCCCCCGATATCGCCAGAGACCGTGGAAATCGAGAGGTTACCAGAATTGCCCCCGATCACAGCCCCCGTAGAGACTGTGAAATCGCCCTCAGCATAAGCATAGGAGCCCGATCTCGCATTCGCGCTTGACACTAAAGCTTCTGCCGCTACGTCGCCAGAAATGGTCGTGATCGAGACATCCCCGCCATCTCCTCCGGTAACATCGCCAGAGGATCCCCGCTGCGAATAGGAGATAGCGCTGGCCAGAGACGCTAAGGAGGCCGTGGTGACGTTCCCGGCAGGAGCCGTAAGGGTAATATCGCCGCTATTGGCTCCTCTAATCGCGCCAGAGTTACCAGCATCAGCATATGAAGTGGAACGCGCAGACGAGTACAGGTTCTGTGTTGTCACATTGCCTGTAAATGACGCGATCGCGATATGACCTGATGTGCCACCATTCACATTGCCGGAGGACTCATCATAAGCATAGGAATTGGCTAGCGAGTTCGTGATCAGATTCCCTGTGGTCACATCACCGGAAATCGCGGTAATGGCGATGTCGCCTCCATTGCCCCCGACAATATCGCCTGCTTCCGAGTCCGCGATCGCGGATGTATCGAAATCCTCTGTTGTGATACTGCTCCGCCCCGATATCAGAATGTCGCCGCCATCAGTACCCACTGCAAGATCATCCCCGATGGTCGTGATAGCTGTGCTCGTGTCGATCGCCCCAACTTGAATCGCACCGGATAAGGTTTCATTGGGGACAAAGCGATCGCTCAGCACCACCCGTCCCCCCGAGTTAGCGACATCGCCTAACTGAATACCCGCATCGCTTACAGCACTGGCATCTGTACCATTGCCGAACACCGCCTGGGCACTACTCAGATTTTCATTCCCCGGTAACCCTCCTGGGAGCTGACTCCAATCCACACCCGCCCGTATATCCAGTGTCGGTTCACCCGTAGCGCTGACCGTGATAGTTTGAGTGCCGCCAACACCATCGGCGATCGTGGTGGTTACGCTGCTGGGCACACCACCGCCAGCGTCGATAACTTCGAGGCTACCGGTGCCGTCGCCAACTGTGACTTGCCCTCCGGCCAGCACATAGAGAGAAGATCCCGTGTAGTCGGCAATCTCCACATCCCCATCGGCCCGAATGACGGATGCGTGGGGAATCACAAAATCAATGTTCGTCCCGTCCACGTCTTGGGTGAGGAAATACCCATCTGTGGTGAAGGTCGCTGCATTGAACTGGCGCTCCTGGCCGCGCAGGGTAATATCGCCTCCCGCTTGTAGTTCACCGCTGATGTCTAAAACGCCTGCGGCCAGGGTTAAGGCTTGATCAACGCTCAAGGTAGCTTGGTCAACCTGCAGCGCACCGGGATTCGTCCCCATCCGGAGGCCGAGGGGGACGTTAAGGGTCAACAGGGGTGGGGTATCCAGTGACTCTGCACTAAACTCATAATTCTCAAAGAAAATGCTTGCAGCGGTACTGCCCACAAATGAGCCACTCAAGTCGAGTTGCGCATCGGGACCGAAGACGATGCCATTGGGGTTAATGAGAAACAAATCTGCGTTTCCCAAGACTCCCAAAGTACCGTCGATATTGGATACTCCGTCACCCGTCACCCGCGTCAGAATATTGAGGATGCCAGTTTGGGTAGTGAAGTAAACCCCGCGATCGGCCTCAACATTGAAGGCTTCAAAGCTGTGGAACAAATTACTGTCGCGAACCGTGCCCCCTTCAATCAGATCAGAGGGGAGACCTTGCACGTCAACATCGGTCTGAATTTGGGTGTCCGTTGTGTCGTCGGGAATGAGCTGGGCTATCCCAGGGCTGTGGGTAAAAAAAACGTTGTTGCAGAGCAGTCCCAATGGACAGGCAAGGATAGGAGCGACAGCACGACTTTTCAGTCGTAAAGTTGGGAATCTAGCCATAGTGCGTCTGCTTGCGGAGGGCTGCAAGCCATGAGAGAACAAACACTCTTATTCAAGCGGAAGTTCAACACCGGCAGAGTACTTTGCCAGGTAATCATATAAAAACAACATGTACAAAAATAGTCTGTTATCTACGATCTGACAGAAGTTGATGTCTTAGCTGATTGATCCAGTGTCCCATTCGCCCCGCCCGCGAATCAATTGCGGGCTAATTGGGAAACCCATTGAAATGGGTTCAGGCAATCTCCATCTATCTATCCTGCGCAGTCTACGGGGAGTGAACTTTTACTGAATAGCCCACCATTGATTTGCGGATGATAACTTCTTGGCCAGGAAAGGACGAATTCCTTGACCTTTAAGTTACTTGAAACTTTAGACTACCGTTTAAGCCATGGAATTTGGGAAAGGTTCTCATTCACGCTTCTAACTAACAGCAATTTTTGGGGAAAACATCATGACTATTGAGCTTTGGGCTTTGTTTGGTGCCACGGCACTCTTATGGATGACGATTTTTGCTCAACAGCTTGCTCTCGATAAAGCTGTTGGGGCTAAATATGCCTTGTCAAATCGGGAACAGGATCATAATTTCCAAGGAGCGACATTATTACATGGTCGTTTGACCCGTACTGTTCGAAATCATGTGGAAGGGCTAGCCCTGTTTGCCCCGCTCATTCTGATTGCCGCAGTTGCAGATGTCTCAAATGTTTGGACGCGATATGCTGCGATCGCATTTTTTATTTCGCGATTGTTGCATTTCTTTTTCTACGCGGCAGGAATAACGCCGTTCCGTAGTTTTGCTTGGGGGATAGGTTTCTTTTTTGCTATTGGTGGTTTTGTTTTTGGCTTAGTTACTGGCTAGCGCAAAAAATGTAGAGGATTCTAGCCCTCTAACTCTCAGCTACTCACTCCCCAAATTCCTGCTTGCAGCTACCGCTTTCCCAAGATGTAACTTTAAACCTGAACAAATGTGATCTTTTGGGTATTTCCTTTTGTCGTAACCTGCCGCAATAGTAATGTCACTGTTTCCAGGTTGCTGTTAGATGCTCTCCCTGAATCCACAATCTACCCTTCAAGAACTGGTACTCCATACCTTTCAAGTTGAGCCATCTTGCTTAAGCCGAGAAATTGCCCAAGCATTTCAAAACAATCCACTGCTGCCAGGGGTCATCCTGGTAGAGCACGGCAAACTGGTGGGTATGATTTCACAGCATCGGTTTTTGGCAAAAATGAGCATGCCCTACAGCCTGGAACTCTTTGCCAAACGGCCTCTGAGTGCGTTATACAAATTTGTCGCGACCGATATATTGAGCCTTAAAGGGAATACGTTCATAGTGGAAGCAGCCAATTGTTCCCTGCAGCGATCGCCCCAACTACTATATGAACCTATTGTCGTCAGACTCGCCCCTGACGTTTACAAACTTCTGGACATTCATCAGCTTTTGTTAGCCCAGTCAAAAATTCACCAGGTAACCTGTCAGCTCCTGTCAGAAAAGGCAAAATCCCTGGCTGCTAGCCAAAAAACGTTGGCGCAAAACAATCAAACCTTACAGCGCACGTTACACGCCCTCAAAACAACCCAAGTTGAACTAAAGGAGGCTAAGAAAAAGGCTGAAAGTGCGAACCAAGCGAAGTCAGAATTTCTAGCCAACATGAGTCACGAATTACGGACGCCCCTCAACAGTATTTTGGGCTTCTCACAAATCCTCAGTCGTGATAGCACCCTTCAGCCAGAGCATCAGGACCGTTTGCGAATTATTAATCGGAGTGGCGAGCATTTACTCTCGTTGATTAATAATGTCCTGGAAATGTCCAAAGTGGAAGCCGGTTGCATCACCCTGGAACCTACATACTTTGATTTCCATAGGCTGCTGCAGGATGTGCAGCAACTGTTTTGTCTGAAAGTCCAAAATAAGGGGCTGAAGTTTTTCCTGGAAACGAGCCCTGATTTGATGCAATATGTCTACGGTGATGAAGACAAAATCAGACAGATTTTGATTAACCTGGTGGGCAATGCCATTAAATTTACCGACCAAGGTTCTGTCACCTTAAGAGTCAATCTTCTGCAACCAGAGACGGATACTTCCCCAGAACTACACCTGGAAGTTGCAGATACGGGACCTGGCATCGTGCCTGAGGAACTCGATAAGCTATTTATCCCCTTTGAGCAAACCACGGCAGGACGTAGGCTGAAGCAGGGAACCGGCTTGGGTTTGTCGATTGTTCGCCAATTTATTCAACTCATGGACGGCGAGATTACGCCCATGAGTACTCTGGGTAGCGGGACTTGTTTTCATGTCTGGATTCCCATTCGCTGTGCGCCTAACGAATCGCTTCCCAAGATATCCGTTAAACATGAAGTCGTCGGCATCGCTGCTGGACAGCCCTCCTATCGGCTACTCGTCGTGGATGACGAACCCAGCAATCGTCGCCTGCTCTCCGATTTGCTGACAGCCGTCGGATTTTCAGTGAAACAAGCTAATGGTGGGCAAGCGGCGATCGCCATTTGGCAAACCTGGCATCCGCATCTGATTTGGATGGATCGGCATATGCCTGATATGAATGGCTATGAAACAGCACAGCAGATTCGGAACCTGGCCAAGAGTCGGGGTGGAGGGGAGGCAACGAAAAGTCATGAAAACATTCCCCTCTCCTTCTCTTTGCCCAAGATCATTGCCCTCACTGCCGATGCGTTTACACCCACCGATGAGCATACGGCAGCCCCAATCTTTGATGCCTATATGCTCAAACCCATTGAGACAGAAGTTCTCTGGCAAACGCTGCAGGACTGTTTGGGGGTTGAGTTTAGCTATCAGCGATCGCCCCAGCCCAGTCGCCCTGGCCTGCAGCGAACAGTCTGTTGCCCTGGGACCATTTCCCCAGAGGATCTGGCGAGTCACTTAAAGGCAATGTCACCTCAGTGGTTGGCAGAGCTACGGCAAACCGCTAATTTGCTCCAAGGTAAAGAGGTTATTCAGCTGATCAAAGCCATTCCCCCAGAAAGAGCAGCCTTAGCAGCACAGCTGCAAACCCTGGCCGAGGGGTATCGATTTAAGGAGATTGCAAAACTCATCGATTGCGACTGAAGCACTGCGACTGTACATACGCCAGCATGAGGCAGACATGGGGGCAAAGAGCTACGTGACGACAGCCGATAATCAATTCTGTAAAACAGCATGACTGATTGCAGGGATGGCGTGATGGCGGCGCTCTCATATCACGGTAGTCCCATCACTTCACCAGATTTGTCTACGTTCCCGAGTGCGTTTCCAGCAGCGGCTCGATCAAGTCCACAATTTGGAGATACTCATAGTTTTCGGCTAAGTCCATCAGGTAAGTGGTTACATCCTGCTGGCTCGGTGGTAAAGCCTGCAGTAGTCTCATGACCTGCCGACCATTCAACTGTAATGCTGCCTGGTTTACTTCATAAAGCCAGTCTGGGGGCATGGTGTTGAGCGCATCGGCGATCGCCTCAGGACTCAGCACAACCGCTATTGAATTCAGAGCCGTAGCCTCTAATTCTTGGCTTTGAACGGTCTCTGGGGTCGGCCTCGGCCCATTGGCCGCGATTTGCTCAACCATAGCTGGCTGCCCGGATGACTCTGTAGGCACTGTCTCCTGAGGGGCAGCGGTATCTCTCTGAACTGGAACCGTAAAGGAAAAGATTGTTCCTTGCCCCACTTGGCTCGTCACGTGGATCGTGCCTCCCATCAATTGCACTAACTGTTCGCTAATAGGTAACCCCAAGCCGGTTCCAGTTTTCGCATTTTCACCACTTGCAGTTTGCACAAATGGGACAAAAAGCTTGTGGAACTCAGAGGCGGCAATGCCTGCTCCTGTATCTTCCACCGCAAACTGTAAAGCGAGAGCCTCGGGCTGTTGCCGTCCTTCTACGCGCAACATGATGCTACCGGTGTGAGTAAACTTGAGGGCGTTGCTTAACAAGTTGATTAATACCTGTCGCAGTTTGGGGGCATCACCCACGAGCCAGCGGGGCATGTCTGGCGCAACTTCCACTAAAAACTGCAGCCCTTTTTGTTCAATCCGCAGCCGGAATAGCACTTCAACCGTTTCGATGACGGTCTTCAGATCAAAGGTCGCTTCATTCAAAGTTTGCTTGTGGGATTCCAATTTGGTCAGAGCCAAAATATCGTTAATTAAGCCGAGGAAATGTTGGCCCGTGCGGTTGATCAGATGAACGCGTTTTTGGTTGTTCTGCGAGAGGGTTGTGTCTTGGGCCATTAATTGGCTGCATCCTAAGATGGCATTGAGTGGCGTTCGTAACTCATGACTCATGTGGGCTAGAAAGCGACTCTTCGCTTGACTCGCAGCCTCGGCAGCCTCTCTTGCCTGATTTAACTCAAGATTGGACTGTTGTAGCTCAGCCGTGCGTTCCGCCACTTTAATTTCCAAGTCTGACTTGGCTTGTTCCAAGAGCGTTACGGCTTGTTGTTGCGCGCGCATTTTGGTCTGGATGACGCGATCGTATTGATAAAAAGCAGCGAGTCCAGCGCTATTCAGAAAAAGGCTAGCGACTGCTGGAACAAAGGGAATCCACCAGCCCCCCATGAGGGCGATGTAGCTAATCCCTGTTAATCCAATAACGCTCACGGAGACAGCTGCTAGGGCGCGCAGGGGCGATCGCAGATAACCAGCAAAGCCAATGCCGAGCACGCCCCAGCCCAGAATCCACAAATATTCCAGCCAGTCAGGCCAGCTTTTAATGAGGGGACGCTGATCCAACGCGGCACTAATAATTTGGCTCACTGCATGTGCCTGAATCTCGACCCCATACACAAAGCTCTTTTCCTGTTCAATCATGGAGGTGGTCGCTACCCGAAAGTAGTCTTGTACACTCGGGGCAGTGCTGCCGACTAGCACAATGCGATCGCGGACCCACTCGGGGTCAAAATTACCGGTCAGAATGTCCTGGAATGTCACGACTCGAAAGGCATCCGTACCCTGGCGAAAATTTAGCAGTGCCTGCACATCGCCACCACCTGCATTGGCCCCGATATAGCCCCCAAAGTTCGCTCGGATCCGGGGTATCTCGGCGGCACCAAATCGCATTGTTGAGGGATCTTGTCGGCCATTGGCTAAGGGCATATTGACCTGCGCCAGGTAGGTTTTGGCTAATAGTAAAGCCAGAGAAAACCGAAAGCCCTGCTCCGTTTGCGTTCCTAAAAGCACCCGTCGTTGACGGCCATCACCATCGAGGAGTGCATCGACAAAGCCAATCCGGTCGCTCGGTAAGCTAGGGGGTGGTGCCACCGCAGCAGGCAGCACTTTCTCAATGCCAATGACATTGTCCATTTCGTGTAGAGCCGTTGCTAGTTCCTGATGACCCGGTTCCACCGGCAAATCGCGAAATAAATCAATGCCAATTACCCGGGGTTGATACCTTTGTAAGGTGTGTAGCAGTTGTGCCACCCGTTGGTCTGGAATCGGATACGTACCCGCTGCCCGAATTGACTGCTCATCAATGCCGACCAGTAAGATGCGATCGTCGATAGTTTCTGGGGTGTGTGCTTGCAAAAAAGCATCCAAAGCCCGCCATTCCAAGAGTTGCAGCGCGCCTGTTAAGCGTCCTCCCACAATCAAGCTCATAAACAGCAAACCTGGTAGCAGCCCGACATGTAGGACCGCTAGCTGTTGTCGAATTCTGCCCCAGGTTATGAAGCTCAACCGCATATCCTCTGATGACGGGTCGCCTTAACTGTAACTAAGCCTCGTTGAGATCGATAGCTGCATTGTGCAAACTTACCTTCCGAAAAATCTGCAAACCTTGCAACGAATACCTGAATTTTCCTCAACAAACCTCAATTTTAGATTGAGATACTGAAATCATCAGGGATAAGTTAAAACCTTCCGGCGACTAGATAGCGACATGAACAACCATGCCTATAGTGGGGTTGACCGATCAGGCGATCGCACTGTTCAGCACAACAATTTGTAAGGTATTGCCTTAACTTTTGTGAGTGCCTGCTTAATCAAGTCTTAAAGGAATAGTAGCTTTCCTATAGCAAAACAATTTCTAGTCCATAGCTTTTTTTCTTAGGATAGAA
>JBCBTQ010000120.1:0-17409 GCA_039818605.1 Cyanobacteria bacterium J06639_14
CAACGCATGATTGAGCACAAAATCCTCAGTCAAAATGGCATCCATGACGTCATAGCGACGGGTATCAAAAATCAGCTCCAGTAGATGTAGCTTTTCAATAATTTCCAGCTTGTCTGCAGCCGGGAGAGCCGCTGTTGCCGTGGTGTATTGCGCAAAGAGGGCATCGGGTAGCTGTGTGGACAACTGCGTTAGGGGTTGAACTGTCATGAGCATGAGACCTCCAAAGATTTTGCTTCAGGGCTGATTGCGCGTCATTGCGCTCTGCCTGCTTGATTACCAGATATTTGGATTGCAATCCTTTGAGAAGAGGTTGGAAATCACTTCTTTATCCACTTTTTTTCACTAGTCAACCATGGAAAGTATTCAGCCCCTATCGTCCGCCAGCAGCCCCCATCTGGATTTATCACTGGGGTCTTGTACTATGCTCCGGAGCTAGTCAACGTTGCCGTCCCTATCTACGTCCCACCAACGCTTCCTGGCAGGTGGATGAGACCTACGTGAAAGTCAAAGGCTAGTGGAAGTATCTCTATCGAGCGGTGGATTGGTCAAACCTTGGACTTCATGTTGAGTGCCAAGCGCGATGCTAAAGCGGCCAAACGCTTCCGCAAAAGAGTATGAGGATTTTGAACTATTTTCCAAGCTTTTAAGGCTCACTCTGCCCTCTTTAACCTTTGGGGTCAGTCAACCGTAAAGTCGGATTGTTCGGTTAAGTCAGTTAGATCAGATATGAACAAATATTAAAAGTTCGGAATTGATGGATGTTAAAGATCGTTGGCTGGAATTTCAGTCCCTGGCTTTAAGGGCGGAAAGTTAACTGGACAGTCCCGATATAGGATTTTTCAGTTGAAATTCTAAAGTATTTCAGATGAGCTACTTCTCTGATTTGATCGAGCGAGTGAGGCGGTTTTTGGGCCAGAGTAAGTGCATAGCACCCCCTCAATCAGTGCTTATCTGTTGAAAGTAACGCCTAAGGACTTAAGTATTCAGACTTAACCGCCAAAGGTAACGCATAATACCCGACTTTTCATACTTAACTATCAGGAATTTTGATTGTAAGCTCTGTGCATTGGAATAGTATCCAAGACTTTTGC
This sequence comes from Cyanobacteria bacterium J06639_14, assembly GCA_039818605.1. Classification (GTDB taxonomy): domain Bacteria; phylum Cyanobacteriota; class Cyanobacteriia; order Phormidesmidales; family Phormidesmidaceae; genus SIO1E4. The sequence continues at coordinate 1,092 of JBCBTQ010000120.1, forward strand.
GGGATACTGCCCCGATGCATAGTGACCAATTAAATAGAGTCACTGTATAACTTTAGACCTTGAAATAAGAACTTTTGTCACGCTAGGACTTTGTGATGCCGTTATTGACTCAGAAACAGCTAAATCATTATCACGAGAACGGCTTTTTGGTTATTGAAAGTCTTTTCTCTTCTGCCGAAATTGCAGCACTTAAGCAAGAGATGCTTACACTTGCAGATTTAGATAGACCTGGAAGAGTTTTAGAAGAAAATGGGGCAGTCCGCAGCATCTTTGCCCCGCATGCCTGTAGCGAAATCTTCGATGTCCTTGTTCAGATGCCGCGGCTGGTTGAGCCTGCTCAGCAGATTCTAGAAAGTGATGTTTACCTACATCAATATAAGCTCAACCCTAAGGTTGCCCTAGAGGGTGAAGAGTGGAAATGGCATCGAGACTTCTTGTATTGGCATAAAGAGGACGGTATGCCAGAGCCTAGAGCGTTAAACGTCGTTATCTTCCTTGATGAGGTTAATGACTTTAACGGCCCTATGCTAGTTATTCCTGGCTCTCATCGGCAAGAGACGGTTGATTTGTCCCCAAGGCAGTCGGGCTGGAAAGCGACACTAACCGCTGATCTAAAGTATCAAATCGACAGGCATACTTTGGCCGAGCTCTTAGAAGATAGCAGCATTGTCTCGATTAAAGGTGCAGCCGGATTTGTTCTGTTATTTCATTGCAATCTGTTTCACGCCTCGGCAAGAAATCTATCACCTTGGGATCGCCTCAGCGCTTTTATCACTTATAACAGTGTTGAGAACACTTCACAGAACATCAAGAACCCCCGCCCCGAGTTCATTGCTAGTCGTGACTTTACGCCCGTTCAGCTAGCTTCCAACCAAGCCCTAATGGCACTCACTCAAAACCGCGATGCCTTAGCTAAATGAGTGTAACGAATAGCAGCGTTTATCGCCTTAGTTTGCATTAACTTATAGGGATTGGTTTTACACGGAAACTGGAAAGCATGAGACCTCCAAAAGCAGCACTTCCATCATTTTTCATCCTAGACAAAATGATTGAAAGCTGGCTCCTAGAAGATATTGGACGGGGCGATCGCACCACCGAAGGGCTAAACAATGCTGCCACGCCAATTGATGCCCGTTGGGTGGCTAAAGAGGCTGGCATCATTGCAGGCTTGCCTATTGCGGCGCGAGTGTTTCATCGACTTGATCAAAGCTGTACCTTCAAAGCCACGGTGGCAGAAGGGCAGTGGTGCGAGCGGGGGCAGGTTATCGCCGAAATTTATGGGGGCTTGTCTACGCTGCTGGCGGCAGAGCGCGTGGCCATCAACCTCGCTATGCGACTGAGTGGCATTGCCACAATGACTAGCAAATACGTCGCCCAAATTGCCGACTTGCCCGCGCAACTGGCCGACACCCGCAAAACGACTCCTGGTATGCGGTTGTTAGAGAAATATGCCACCCGTGTTGGCGGAGCCATCAACCAACGTATGGGACTAGACGACGGTGTGTTAATTAAAGACAACCATATTGCTGCTGCCGGTAGTATCCGGGATGCTGTCGCCCAGGTGCGAGCCCACATCCCTTACACCATGACGGTGGAAGTAGAGACTGAAACCCTAGACCAAGTGGCGGAGGCGCTCGCTTGCGACGTCAACATTATCATGCTGGACAACATGCCTCAGCCCATGCTTAAAGAATCTGTGCAGATGATTCGAGGGGCTAAAACCTTTGTCAAAATTGAGGCTTCAGGCAACGTTATTTTAGAAACCATTCGAGCTGTGGCGTTAACCGGGGTGGACTATATTTCCAGCAGCGCCCCCATTACGCGCTCCACCTGGTTGGATTTGAGTATGAAAATAGGCTAATCCAGCTTGCAACAAAATCAACTGTGAGGAACAGGAATCGGTGAAACAAATTAGTGCTCTTCTAATCCTAGGTGCTTTGTTGGCAGGTTTAAACGCTTGCCAAACACCTTCAGAAACAGCGGTAGATGTTAATAACCCAGAGGCTTCTGACGCGGCTACGCCGGGGCAAGGCATCACTGTCCGCCCTGGAACCGGACCTGTGTTCTTTGGTCGATTCGTTGCCGAAATTCTAGCGATTGGGTTAGAAGAGCTGGGCTACACAACTCAAGATGTGAAAACGCTCAACCCTAGTGTCATGCACGTTGCAATTGGCGATGGCGAGCTTGATTTCTCTTCTATCCATTTACGCATATCTCACGCTCCACTATTTGAGAAGGGGGGTGGCGAGGAGAAGCTGGCGCGCATCGGACAGGTGATTCCTCAGCTTGTAGAGGGGTATCAGATCGATAAGAAGACTGCTGAGGAATACGACATCACAACGATAGCGCAGCTTCAGGATCCAGAAATTGCGGCCCTTTTTGATTCAGACGGTGACGGAAAGGCTAATCTAGCAGGCTGTGACGTAGGGCGCGCCTGTGAGCGAACTATCGATACTCACCTCGAGTCTTATGAACTGACAAACACTGTCGAGCACGACAAGGGCAAGAATGAAGTGCTGATGGCAAACACCATTGCTCGCTATAAGCAAGGAGAGCCCGTAATTTACTACAACTCAAACCCTTCGGCAGTAGATTTTGAATTGCTACCTGGTGAAGATACTATTTGGCTAGAGGTACCCTTTACGCCATCATCCGATCAACAGGTGCTAACGGAGGACGATACGACCGTGGATGGAAAAAACTTAGGGTTTGCTGTCAACCAAGTTCAAGTGGTTGCCAATAGAGAATTTATCGCATCAAACCCCGCCGCTGAGCGCTGGTTTGAGCAGGTTCTCATTCCCATAGAAGATATTATTGCGCAGAGTGAACTCCTGCAGCAGGGCGAAAATCAACCAGCAGATATCCGCCGCCACGCAGAGGAATGGGTGCAGAACAACCGCGAGCAATTTGACGGCTGGCTGGCAGAGGCAAGAGCAGCGGTAAATTGAATTCTATGCTAGAGCCTCTTATATGGTTTGGTTTTGGAACTACAGGACAGACAGCTTTTGATATCCTTCTCAATCCGTTTCAGCTCTATACCCTTCCACTTGCTGATTGGATCAGTGCGGGTGTCAACCTTTTTGTGGATAACTTTCGCCCTTTGTTTCAAGCAATTCGCGTTCCTATCAACGGGTTTCTTAACAGCATTGAACTCCTGCTGATTGGGATCCCGCCCTCGATTTTTCTGCTTGGCGTGGGTCTACTCGCTTGGAAAATAGCTGGGCGGGGCATTGCCATTTATAGCATTGTTGCCATGACGCTGATTGGTTTTGTGGGTCTGTGGCAGCCTGCCATGGTAACGCTTGCGCTGGTTCTAACGGCGGTCGCTTTTTGTATTACCATCGGGATTCCGATAGGCATCTTCTGTGGAAGGAACGATCGCCTGGAAATGATTGTTCAGCCGATTCTCGATACCATGCAAACGCTACCCCGGTTTGTCTACCTGGTTCCCGTGGTCATGCTGTTCGGTATTGGCGAGGTACCCGGTTTTATCGCCACTGTCATCGTAGCCGCTCCTCCCTTGATTCGGTTAACGAACCTGGGTCTGCGGCAGGTCTCTCCAGGCATCGGCGAAGCGGCAACGGCACTGGGGCTTAACTCGCTGCAGGCGCTTTGGCTAGTGTACATTCCGCTGGCCATGCCCTCAATTCTCGCTGGCATTAATCAAACCATTGTGTTTGCACTAGCCATGTCAGTGGTCGTCGCCTTAATTGCCGTACCTGGTCTAGGGCTGGTGATTCTAGAGGGGGTTGGTCGCCTTGATGTGGGAACCGCTGCGGTCGGTGGAATCGCGATCGCCCTGCTGGCTATTATGGTGGATCGCATTACTAAAGGTATTGCGGGCAAATCAAAGTTTAGTGCTCTAAAATACCGATAACCAATGACTGCTGCGTAAGTCCTGGCTAAAGTTTATGGGTTTCGACAGCTATAGCTCCCCTTGATCGCGATCGCCCTCTGCCAGCGGCTCATCGCCCTGGAGGTCACCATTGAGGGCTGCGAGATAGTGCGCCTGCCGCGCGATCGTCGATTCCCCCAGCAGAGACTCAATGGAAACCTCTGCACTAAAGGCCTCCCTGATACGGTTAATAATCTGCGTTGCCCGCAGAGAGTCTCCCCCAAGGTCACGGAAGTCGTCATGAACGCCAATCGGCTGCACGTCCAAAACCTCCTGCCAAATGGCAACAAGTTTCGCTTCAATGGCGCTGCGGGGGGCAAGGTAGCTTGCGGTCAAGTTAGGGCGTACCTTGTCAGGGGCTGGCAGAGCCTTCCGATCGACCTTGCGGCTGGGGTTTAGCGGCAGCGTATCGAGTTGGACAAAGGCCGCTGGCAGCATGTAGTCAGGTAAGCGTTGCAGTAAAAACTGGCGCAGCTCGTCGACCGTAGATGCCTTTTGAGAGAGCACCACATAAGCCACTAAGCGCTTATCACCGGGAACATCTTCACGGGCGATGACAACTGTTTCTCTAACAAGGGGATGTTGAGCGAGCGCAGCTTCGATTTCTCCTAGCTCAATGCGAAAGCCCCGAATTTTGACCTGGTGATCAATCCGCCCCAAAAACTCAAGGTTCCCGTCGGGTAAGTGGCGGGCCAAGTCGCCTGTTCTGTAGAGGCGCTCGTCTTCTAGGCCAAAGGGGTTCGAAACAAAGGATTCCAGTGTCTTTTCCGGTCGGTTAAGATAGCCTCTCGCAACCCCTAGCCCACCAATGTAGACCTCCCCCACCTCCTTCAAGGGTGAAAGCTGCCTCGCCTCGTTATTCAGCAGATAGACCTGGGTATTGGCAATGGGCTGACCAATGGGCGGGCGGCTGGGCCAGTCTTGGGGAGATTTGGGCAGGTCGAAATAGGTGGCGACGTGGGTTTCTGAGGGGCCGTATTCGTTGTGCAAGGTACAACGAGGCAACTGGAGAAATAGCTCAGTCATCGCTTGGGTAATGTGGAGTTGCTCCGATCCGGAGATAACGTACTGAAGCTGAGTCGGTAATTTCTGGCTGTGTAGGAAACCCTCAACGAGTTGCTGCAGCGCAACTGCAGGAATAAACAGTCGGTTAATGGCGGCGTCAACAATGAATTCAGACAGCCCTCTAGCATTTTTCCGCAGAGCTTCAGGGATCATCACCACCGTTCCGCCCGATAACCAGGTTGAGAAAATCTCTTGGCATGAGACATCGAAATTAAGAGAGGCAAGCTGTAGAGTGCGCATTCCCTCAAAAAGCTGGTAATGATCGAGCTGCCATTCCAATAAATTGAGAATTGCCAGTTGCGGCATCGCGATGCCTTTTGGCTTGCCTGTAGAGCCGGAGGTGTAGGTGACGTAGAGCAGGTTATCGGGGGATGCGGTGTTTTCGATGGCCTCCATGCTTTGCTGGGCGATCGCTGCTTGCTCTCCGCCATCAAGCAGCACAACGCGAGCCCTATGATCCGGCAGTGCAACAACCAAAGACTGCTGCGTTATCAGGGCAGGGGATTGCGTATCTTCTAGGATCAGCGCGAGGCGATCGTGGGGGTAGCTGGGATCTAAAGCAACGTAGGCTCCCCCCGCCTTAAGGATGCCGAGCAGCGCAATAGCAAGGTTGAGCGATCGCTCCAGACAGACCCCAACTAAAACTTCAGGTTTTACCCCTAGCGTTTGTAGGTGGCGAGCGAGTTGGTTAGCGCGGCTATTAAGTGCTTGATAGGTGATTTGTGCATCGCCAAAGGCTACGGCAATGGCATTAGGCGTTTTCTCAACTTGAGTATCCCAGCGCTCGGAGAGGGAGCGCCCATCGCTGAGGCTTTGTTGAGCAACATCCTGAGTCTTGTGAGGATTGATGGACATGTTTACGTGTGGATCGACTACAGACATCAAGTTCTATCGCGTGACCTGTAGTAGCTTTGCCTCCGATTGATCGAGTACTTGCGGACTGCTGGGGAAATAGCCTACGCCTTCAATCACACGGTTGACGTTGCTTAGGTAGAAATTGATCAGCGCACCAACCTGCGGCTTGGCGCGAATAATTGCAGCGTCTGAATAGATGAGTAAAGGCCGAGCAAGGAAATACTCATCGCCTTCAACCGCTTCAGCGCTAGGTGCAACACCTTCAACCGCAATAATTTTTAAGGCATCTTTATTCTCTTCATAGTAGGCATAACCAAAGAAACCAATGGCATTGGGGTTAGCAGCAATGCTTTGCTGAATGTAGGTATCGTCTTCGCTAAATTCAGTATTAGGTGCATTTAAAAGCTTTGCTTCGTCCTCTCCTAAAGCCTCTTCGATAAAAAAGTCAAAGGTTCCTGACTCCTCTCCCGGCACAAAGCGCTCAATGGGCTCATTCGGCCACTCAGGCTTCACATCCGACCACTTCTCAGCACTAAATAGCGCTGCTAGCTCCTCTGATGTCACATCATTAACAAAGTCATTTTCTGGGTTGACAACTATCGCTAGCGCATCGGTACCAACGCGAAACTCAATGGGCTGACGCCCGATGCTCTGACAGGCGGTAACTTCCTCTTCCTTGATGGGACGGCTTGCGTTGGCGATATCAGTTACCCCCTCTTGGCAGAAGAGCCGGAACCCGGCACCAGAACCGATGCTATCGAGCTTAATCCTGCCAGCATATCCATGTTGGATGAAGCGATCGTGGATGGCTCGGGAAAGGGGAAACACTGTAGAACTGCCAGCGACACTAATGTCACCTTCCACATCGAGCGGATCAACTTCCGGTAGACTAACGCTTCCTACTGGCACTTGAACATCTTCTTCAACAAGAGGCTCAGGGATCGGAGCAACTATTATCTCTTCTTCAACCTCAGGGGGGGCAACTTGCACCGGAGTCTCCGTCTCTGATACCTGCTCTGCGATAGGAGCCTCAGATTCCACCGGAGGGCCACCGCAGCTAGCAGTCAGCGTAACGGCAATAAGCAAGAGCAATTTGAATGTGAGTGATGTATGGTTCAGCACGTTCTACAGCTCAACTATTTGCTAAATGTCTGAAGAGCAGAACTGCTATTGAGTAGACCATTACCCATCGTGTTTTCTGTATGTTCTACTTTCTCTTTTTCCCGCAGTCTGCGAATTACTTTGCGACGCTCGTCAATCAGCTCATCAATTTGCTTTGCAAATAAAGGACGCTCGGCAACCAAATTTGCCGTAGCCGCTGGCTCCAGCCGGATGACCTTTAGATCATTGGCGGCAACAGCTGATAAAGCACTGGTCTTACCAGACATAAGAACTGACTCGCCAAAGAAATCGCCTTGAGAGACCTCGCCAACAACCTGTTTCACCCCTTGAGCGTCCTTGAAGGTGAGCGCAGCAGTACCTCGCTGAATGATGTAAAGCCCAGTAGCCAGCTCATCTTGCCATAGAACCTGCTCTCCCATGCCGTAGTGATCAACTTCAGCATTGAGCGCCAGCTTTTCTAGCGCCTCAACTTCGACCCCGTCAAAGTATGGCAGCGACTGGAGATAATCCACAATCTCCTCGGGACTATCTTCAACCGTGTTCTGCTCCAGATCAGCATGGTAGATATGGCTAATAGGAAAGGGGATGTGCAACCCGTTGCGCTTAGCGACATAGTATAGGCGGGTTCTAAAATCATTACGGGCTTTAAAGGCACTGATATAGTCCGCTGCCATGAACATGACTCGATAGTTGATAAAGAAGTCATCGTAGTTCCCGGTAGAGACAATTTTGAAGCCTTTATCTAGATCTACTCCTTTGAGTTCTGTCAGTACCTGACGAAGAATCTTCTTTACTTTGTTGGGCGGATCGTCGTAAGAGAAACCAACTTCTACCCAAATCCCCCGCGCTGCGTTAGGGAGGTTGTAGTTAAGAATGGTTTGTTTGCCCAAAGCGCCGTTGGGAATAATGACGACATTACCTTCAATCGTCTGTAGGCGCACAGCACGCCAGTTCATCTCGATGACTTTGCCTTCATTGTCACCAACCTTAAGCCAGTCCTCCTTTTTGAGAGGACCTTCGAGGAGAAGTAGGAAACCGGACACCAAGTTACTCAACGTGTCCTGTAGCGCCAGGGCAACCACCAAGGAGCCAACCCCTAGTGCAGCCGCAACCTGACTGAGGTCTACCCGCCAAACTTTACCTAAAATAAAAGCGCCAACGACCAGGAATATCGCTGCGCGCGCCACCTGAAAAAACAAGTTTGGGATAACAGTTTGCCAAGCGTACTGTTTTTCTTCCGTGACGAGAACGACCTTAAGCAGCGAGAGTGTCGTATATCCCACACCCAGCCAGAGAGCCATCTCGAGAAGCTGTAACGCTAGACCTAACTCATTAAGCGCCAAGAGTTGCTGTAGGATGAGCAGAACAGCTAGTGGCGGCAGAACAAAGCGCTGCAGGTTGTTGACAAAATACTCAAGTGGATTGCCTTGCCGTCGCAGACGGTTCTTAATCTCGCCCAAGGCAAGGGTCAAGATGGGAAACCCAATAATTAGGAGTCCGGCCGCGATAAGGACTGCTCGGGTCATTGCTGCTGCGCTCCTACTTCAATCGATGGATCGTCCGTTAAATCGGCAATTGGACGACGAAGAACCCAAGTTCCTAAGGTTTGATTTATCTCCGTGAAGTGTAGATCTTCGCCTTCTTCGAATTTGTAGTCATCCTGGAGACGTTCATAAACTTCCGGAGTGACTAGAATCTCAGAGTGTTCTGGATCAGCATGCATCTGCAAGAAGTCAGCAACACTAACGGTTTCCCCCCACACATCGTAGGAGAACTTATCTGTGCCAACAATACCTGCCAAAACTGGCCCATCGTCGATGCCAATGCTAAGCGTTAGCTCTCGACCGATAAGGCTGAGCAACTCTTCCCGGTGTTGCTTGTTGAACCGCCTTAAAATGCTGAACATCTCTACAGCGAATGCCATCATAAGTTTAGTGCTGTCCAAACGGGGTCTGAGGACGCCACAGGCGGCAATGTAGAGGTCGCCGTTAGTTTTTACTTTACCCACCTGATTCTTAACGGCTGCCCGGTCAAACGCACTAATCAATTCGCTAAGCAGTTGAGCGACCTTCTTGAAGCGATCGCCCTTGATGAGGCTTAGCCCTGAAACGCGGGCAAACATGATGGTCGCTAGCTTGATGCTATCAGCAACCTGAGCTTCGTCCGTCTTAAGCCGCTCAACAACCGGGGCTGGCAAAATATTGAGTAGCAGAGCTTCATTTTCCTTCTCTTTTTGCGCCAAGGCTTCGGAGAGCTGGCGGACTCTAACAACCGTCTTGTTAAAGTCCGCTGCCATCTGACCAAACTCATCCTGAGAATTCTGCTTAACTTCAATGTCTGTATCACCTTCAGCAAGCTGATCCATCCCCTTAACGAGCTTATTGACTGGCCTTACAAAGGAGGCGGCCACAAACGAAGAGAGCCAGGTAATGAAGGCGGCAATGATAGCCGTAACAATCAGGAGATAGAGCTGAACAGCGCCAACTGGGCGATATGCCTCTGAAAGCTGTATCTCTGAGAGGATAGCCCAATTTAGACCTTCGAGGTTTAGCGGCGCGTAGGAGCTAAGAACCTGCTCACCTAAATAGTTCTCAGTCACAGCTGTCCCGGCATTTCCCTCAATGGCGCTACGAGTTGTGCCTGTATCAGCTCGTTGCAAAAGGATCGAAGTCTCAAACAAATCAATCAGGCGGCGATTTTCTGGCGGTGTACCGCTTTCAGGCAAGGCGCTACGGTACGCCTCAGCGTCCTCAATCAGCCGCCGCGAGTCAGATCGCATCAAGGAGTCAGAGCCCACGAGGTAAATTTCCCCCGTTTCCCCAAGCCCTGTAGTCCCATAATTGCCACCTTTATTCAGGACTCGGTTGATCTCGTCAACGGGCAGCTGTAAAGCCAGAATGCCGACAACGTGAGGGCCATTGTAGATGGGTGCTCCCAGGAAAGCCGCAGGTGCTCCATAGGACGGACGGTATGTCCCGAAGTCAACAATCTGTACCACTTCCCGCTCAGGGTTTTGACGTACCTTCTGGACGATTTGCGCTAAGCCGCTCTGGTTATAGGGGCCTTGATCGAGACTAGTGGCGTAGTCCGTTTCCTTGTAAACAGAGTAGACAATGTCTCCTGTTCGGTAGTCGATTAGAAACAGGTCATAGTAACCGTAGGTCTGAATTAAGTTCTGAAAAATTTCGTGGTACCGCTGGTGGGTCAGGCTATAGCGGCTACCATCCTCCGCCATTGCCAGCTTATCCTTCTCGCCGACAGGGTTTGGGTTGGCAGCAATGTAGTGGTATTGCAAATATTGGGCGGCTTGGCTCTCTGGCGCAAAATTGCCGTAGTTAAGCTCTCCAGAAATCGCTTCAGAGAGCCGGGGAAAAAAGTTCTCTTGGTAATAGCCCTCAGTAGCTACACCCCATTCAGGAGGAATGTATTCACTGTTAAGCTCGTCATAGTAACGATTAAACTCGACCATAGCCTCGACTACCATACGATCCTCGGCCAAGGTCTTGATATGGTTACGTAATCCTTGAAAAAATCTCTCGATCTGGTTGGCGTTAGAGGTGCGGATACTGGTCAGATAGTCCCGAACAGTTCCCTGTAGATTAGACCGAAAACGCTCCCAGGCAAGAAAGCTAATTAGTAGTGTTGAACCCAAACCAACTGTCAACAGAACAGCGAGAAGCTTAGATTGAATACTCCAATCCTTGGTGTAACGGCCCGCCATAACATCACATTCCGTACAAGGTAATCGGAAAACATTTCCGCTAAGACAGTAAACTGAAAGCCTAGAAAGTTCAAGTTACAAAAGTACTTCGATTATGTTCTTAATACGTGGTATTTGGCTTATTCATCAAACAGTATTGCCAAATTCAAACTGTTTGATGAATAAGCCAATCACCAACGACATCCATAACGCTATTTACAGCCTGCTGTTTGACTGTTCTCAACTAAAAGTAGCCGTAGCGATGGGGGTAAGTCATGGGTTTTGGTGCCATGGCTAATATCAACAAAATCGATTTCAATTCAGAGCAAATTTCGCAGGTCTAGAAGACGACCTTTTGCGAGATGTCCTAAGTGAAGTTAGAAGAAGTTGAAAATAGAAAGTTTTGTATCATTTCAGCCTAACAAAAAGGCTTTTTTTGAGTGTATGGCAAACGCGATGAGTACTGTAAACTAGCCCTGCAAGCAAAGGTCGGTGGCAGGACTATTAGCCTCGGTATTATTGAGATGGACACTGGATCCATGCCACGTTGTGTATGAGCGAAAGCATGGGGATTTATGGAAACGATCGACGCACTTTTATCGCAATTACAGGCTTTAGATATAAAGCTTTGGATCGATAATGAACGTCTACGCTATGACGCACCCAGAGGGGCGTTGACCTCAGAACTTCGCGATCGCCTCGTTGCGCGCAAAGCTGAGGTAATTGCCCTCCTTAAGCAGCGGCAAGTCACAACGCGCTCTACCGATCAGCCGTTGCAAACGATTTCCCGGTCCGAACCCCTGCCGCTCTCCTTTGCGCAAGAGCGCATCTGGTTTCTTGAATATGTAGGAAGAAAACAAGGCGCTTACAACATGCCCCTGGCGCAGCAGCTTCGAGGGGAGTTAGACGTCGCCGTCCTAGAGCGAGCCATCGCTGAGGTCGTGCAGCGGCACGAAGCACTGCGAACCACTTTTCAACGAGAGGGAACCTCAGCGGTACAGGTTATTCACCCAGCCGTGAAGACTGGCGAACCATCACTCATCGAGCTAGAAAATTTAGCGGTTCCAGCGGCAGAGGTCGAAGCACAGCTTACCCAAGCAATCCAGCGTCCGTTTGACCTAGAAGCTGGTCCCCTGCTGCGGCTCTTACTTGTGAGGCTCAAGCCCCAAGAACACATCCTGTTGGTCGTTACCCATCACATCATCTCGGATGCCTGGTCAGAGGGTATCTTAATGCGGGAGCTATCGCTGCTCTACGCAGCGTTCCAGGCTAAGAAGCCCTCCCCCTTACCAGAACTGACAATTCAGTATGCCGATTTTGCCCACTGGCAGCGTCAACGGCTCCAGGGCGAGTTTTTAGAAACCCACCTCGCGTACTGGCGATCGCAGCTCCAGGGCGCTACCCCCCTCAAACTCCCCAGTGACCATAGTGCGGCTAGCGATCGCGGTGACCACCAAACTGTGACCATGCCGACATCTTTAGCTCAGCAGCTCAAAAGCTTAGCGCGCCAGGAAAAAAGCTCGCTTTTCATTTTGCTCTTTGCGGCCTTTAAAGCCCTACTTCATCGCTACAGCGGACAGGAGGACCTGCTGGTATGCTTCCCCATCGCCGGACGCAATCACACCGCAACAGAGCAGCTCATTGGCTATTTCAACAATATCCTGCCTGTAAGGACACAGTTATCACAGGATCTTAGCCTGAAGGCTTTGGTTGAACGGGTGCATCGTGGGGTTTTAGAGGCTTCCAGTCATCAAGAGGTTCCCTTTCAAAAGATTGGTGCGCTGCCGCACCTAGCTCGCACTCCCCTAACTCGCGGCATGTTTGCTCTCCAAAATACGCCCCAGCGGTTACTGTCGATTTCAGAATTGGCAGCAAGTTACCTGGAACTCAGCAGTGGTAAGGCTGACTTCGACGTTTACCTCATCATGGAGGAGAAAGGCGAGCACCTTGTGGGCACCGCCCTCTACAACCGCGATCGCTTTGAGGCAGCCACAATTACCAACCTGCTAAAGCACTATCAGGCAACGCTTGAGCATTTTGTCACCGATCTCAATCAACCGCTCTCCGGTTTGCCTACGCCTGGCGGCAAACCCTGGGATGCTTTGGTTCCTATTAAGCCCAAAGGGCAAAAGCGCCCCCTATTTCTCGTCCATGATGGCCTGGGACGTACCATGCTGTATCTCAACCTTGCTCGCCATCTCCATCCTGAGCGGCCAGTATATGCCCTGCGTCCCTACGGCAGCGAGCAGACCCCCGTAGTGCATCGGCGCGTTGGGGAAATGGCCGCTCACTATGTCAGCCGACTGCGCAGCGTCCAGCCCAAAGGGCCATATCTGCTCGGCGGCCTCTCCTTTGGCGGCACAATTGCGATGGAAATGGCGCAGCAGCTACAGAGTGATGGCGATGAGGTTGAGTTTTTGGCCCTAATTGATTCACTCCACATTGAGGAACTTCGCCGTATAGGGGCTAGAACATTCATGCAGGAGTTGATTCAGCAAAATCAAGCGATTTACGAGGTACTGCCCGAACTCATTAGAGAGTATTCAGCCCAGGTCTATCGTGGCAATGTCATTCTCTTCCGGGGGTGTGAAGGCGAAGGCGTTGATCAACCTAATGTAGAGCGTACGACCGATCCAAGCTTTGGCTGGGGTGCTTGGGTGAAAGGGATAGAGGTCTATGACGTTCCGGGAGGGCACTACAGCTTACTCCAGAAACCGCACGTAGAAACTTTGGCCGCGAAGATAGAAGCGTGCCTAAAGACATGCAGCTAGCAGAAGTATCTGATTAAATACCGCTATTCAAGCGGCGCTGAATCAGCCTGTCGACGCTTTAGCTTTCGATGCTCCTGATACCCTTGCTCAGGAATAATCGTTTGCAGCAGCTGCGTACTCCCTTCCACAATCTCCATAATCTTGGCGTCTCGCCAGTATCGCTGTACGGGAGACTCATCGCTACAACCGTGAGCCCCGTGGATTTGTACGGCATCATTCGTGATCTTTGTTGCTGCCCTGGACGCAAAGTACTTAGCGATCAACGTTTCCATGATTGCATCTGGGGCACCCGTTTGCCTGAGACATCCCGCCTGGTAGCAGAGCAGCTTCGCGGCTTTGATATTGACCACCATCTCCGTAATCATCTGCTGAATAAGCTGGTATTCTTTCAGGGCAGCACCAAACTGATGTCGCTGAGTAGTGTAATCTAAGCAGGCTTCCAAAGCAGCTTGGGCAATGCCCACACTCCCCCAGGCAACCTTGTAGCGGGCGGCATCCAGAGCAGTATAAGCTACGTAGGACAAACCGAAACCAGGTCTACCGACCATATTTTCTTGCGGAATATGGCAGTTCTCTAAGTAAACTTGGGCCAGCATCGCTGCCCGCATGCCCACCATGCCCGCGATGGGTTTTAGGGAGAGTCCAGGTGTATTCTGCTCCACCAAGAAGGCCGTAGGTTTACCCTCACACTGAGCAAATACGAGGAATACATCGGCCAACTGTCCATAACTGCTCCAGCGTTTGTGGCCATTCAAGATGTAACCTGATTCGGTGGGCGTTGCAGTGGTGTGCATACTCTGTGTGTCACTACCCGCGTCAACCTCACTGAGGCAAAATCCGGGTACAGCTTTGCCCGCCGCAAATTTCGGAAGCCAGTAATCTTTTTGTGCCTGACTGCCCCATTTCGTCAGGACGCTAACCACCATGCCATAGACCACCAGCAAACTCTCCACCGATGCTGAACCCCGCGCCACTTCCATGTGTAAAAGGCCGTAGGTGATAGGGTCAATAGAGCTGCCACCGTACTCTGTCGGTATCAGAGCACCCAAGTACCCTCTTTTAGAGAGCTTCTCAATTAGCGCAGTCGGGATTGCGCCTTCACGGTCAAACTGATCGGCGTAAGGAGCGATCGCCTCATCAACAAAGCGTCTAAACTCACTATGCGCCTGGGCCTGCTGTTCTGTAAGATGCAGTTGCACTGTTTTGTTTGGGTAAGAAAAGTAGATTACAGGTTAAGCGTCCAATACTGTGGATCAAGCAGTCACTAATCGTCTAAGTGGTGGCTACTCGCTTTCTCTCAACCAAATCGGCAATCGAATTCACCGTCCTTAAAGCGTTGGCTTCCAAATCTTCAGTTTCTAGAGTGACTTGGAACTCTTTCTCGAGGAAAAGAACGAGCTGCATCGAGAACATGGAGGTGAAACCAAAGTCAGAGATATCTTGATCGTATCCGATCACTTCACCATCCAAAAACTGACAAAGGTAATCCTTAATCTGCGCTTTAGTTGTGTCTGTACTATTGGTCATATGCTACTTGGAATATGTGCAATAAAAAGTTTTTGGCAACTCATTAATAGCGAGTATAGAAAAGCTGATCGAGCACTTAGCTACTGCAACTAAAAAAAGTCACTTTTTCGATGACTCATTGCACCTAGCAGCAAGCATTTCTTCTAACAGAATTATAGTAAATTGCCCTGCATAATACTACCCTTTAGGAAAAGCAAACGTAACTCAGCCGGACGTTAAGCTACTACAGCAATATAATTAGCGATGCCTCAAGACCAATCCAGCAATCGACCCAACGTGACTGAAGAAGTTGCCAAGCCGCCCCACACGGCCATTCAGGCAAAGCTTATTGAGCTGTGGCAATCGGTCCTAGAAGTGGAAGTCAGTATCCACGATAACTTTTTTGACTGCGGCGGCGACTCCATCAAAGCGGCCCTCTTCTTTAATAGGCTACAGCAGCAATTTGGCGGCATCTTTTACATCGTGACGCTTTTCGAAGCACCGACCATTGCTGAGTTTGAAACCTATCTTTACCAACACTACCCGGAATTAGCGGCTCGGATAATGGGACGGACTGTGGCCTCAAGTGCGGCTTCGCGCGATCGCCTCCAGCCTGAGCAGGTAGACCAGATGCAGCAACTGATTGCCCCCCCAGCCGAAGACCTCTCTAATACCCCAAAAAATCCACCCGCTTGCTTTATCCTGTCCGCAGCCCGCTCCGGCTCAACGCTGCTGCGGATTATCCTAGCGGGGCACCCCCAGCTGTTCGCCCCGCCTCAGCTTTGCCTGTTGCAGTTCAATACTCTAATGGAGCGCAAAGCATCCTTGTCTGGCAACTATAGCTTCTGGCGCGAAGGTGCCGTCCAAGCTCTCAAACAGGTTCAAGGAGCGACTACCGAAGCAGCCCAAGCGCTGATGCAATCATTAGAGGAGCAGCTAACAACCCAAGACTTCTACAGTTGGCTGCAGCAAAGACTGCAGGGGAGGCTGCTCGTCGACAAAACGACAACCTATCCCCTCAACCTAGCTACGCTGCAGCGGGCAGAAACATGGTTTGAGGCACCTCTGTACATTCACCTGACGCGCCATCCTCACGGAGCCATTCGTTCATTTGAGGAGGCCAAGCTGGATCTGACGCTGCCGCCCTTCATTCCCGGTCTTAAGTCCCGTGAGGCCGCTTCTTTCAACCGACGGGAGCAAGCTGAGCTACTTTGGCTAATCAGCAACCAAAATATCCTAGCTTTTTTGCAGGGTATTCCTCAGCAGCGTCAGTATCGACTGCGATTTGAGGATCTGGTGGTTCAACCGGAAGATAGCATCAGAGGACTTTGCCAATTTTTAGACCTGCCGTTTGACGCGGGGATGCTGCGGCCCTACGCCGCGCCTGAGGCAAAGATGACGGAG
>JBCBTQ010000121.1:0-17300 GCA_039818605.1 Cyanobacteria bacterium J06639_14
TTATGCTCAGCGACGTAGGGCAGGTGCTGGGCTGGATTGGAGGTATCTGCCAATACGATGTGCATGGTTGGGAACTGCATCCACTAGTCGTATCACCGGACTACCAACGTCAGGGCATCGGGCGCAGATTGGTTGCTGATTTGGAAATACAGGTCGGACAACGCGGCGGTACCACCCTTTATCTGGGCACCGATGATGAAACAGGGCTTACCTCCCTGGCAGGGATAGACCTTTACCCCAATCCCCTAGAGCACCTCATGAGAATTCAAAACTTAGGCGGACACCCCTATAGTTTTTATCAGAAGGTGGGGTTTACAGTCGTTGGTGTGCTTCCCGATGCCAATGGACCCGGCAAACCTGATATTTTTATGGCCAAGCGCATCGTCGGATCTGAATTTCAGACAAACTGATGGATACGTATCAGGAAAGTGGAACAGCATATATATTGACAAGGCACCTTCCCCTTTCTGAATAACGAGTGGCTCTGGCCGAGAGCGTTATCATTGGACCACGAGAACGCGATGTTTGCTATGACACTTGCTAAGTCCGAAACGCAGACTATGACATTGGAGGAGTATTTGGCCTATGACAATGGCACCTACACAGCACAATCATTTGTTGAAAATGAACGTTTGGTGTCACCTAGCTTGTCTGAATTAGCACTCAGCGCCCAGCAAGTTTTAACCGCAGGCATGTAAGTTCTTGATAGTCACACCGATTCCTTACCCTAAATCGGGTTTACCCACCCCATCCCCTAGTTGAGAAACGCGACATGTCGCTAATTGACAGACGCAACATGTCGCATTTCTACAGGTATCACCTATTTTCCATAACGGGGGTTAGCCATTCGGATCCGATATTACTCATCGATCAGGCCACTTTGGCTCCTGCTCCGCCGCTTTGGGGACTGGGGCAGCCATCTCATCATAGGGCGTTTGCGATTTTAAGAGCTCTAACTGTCCAGTCGGGCGTCGACTTGTAGTAGAACGGCGGCGACGGGCAATGCCTTCTTCCGTGGTCTCTTCGGCAATCACTTCGTAGAGAATCGCTTGCTTTTGTCCTGAACCTCGACGCAGGATACGGCCTAGTCGCTGGATGTACTCACGGGTTGAGCCAGTCCCCGACAGCAAAATGGCAATGCGGGCATCCGGAACATCAATCCCCTCATTGAGCACCTGCGAGACTATAAGAGTAGGATATTCGCCCGTACGGAACCGTTCCAAAATCGCGTGGCGCTCTTTAACCGGTGTTTGGTGGGTGATCGCAGGAATTAAAAAATCCTGCGAGATGCGATAGACGGTAGCATTATCAGCAGTGAAGACAAGGCAACGATCCGGATAGTGTTCTGTCAGTAGTTCGCTCAGGATACGGAGTTTGCCTTCCGTACCCAGGGCAATGGTCTTCGACTCACGATGCGCCAGCATCGCTCTGCGACCTGCTTGCGATTGAGCACTGGCTTGCACAAAGCGCTGCCACCCTTCGAGGCTCCCTAACCAGATATTGGCGTCCTGCAAGAATTGGTTACGCCGTTGAATTAACGCTTGATAGCGTTGCTGTTCGGATTCGGTTAACGCCACTTTGATTTGCACAATTTCGTAGGGAGCCAGTGTTGTTCCCGCCAGATCTTGGGGCTGTTTCTGGTATACGACTGGCCCCAGCAAATGATTCAGGTCCGCATGACGGCCATCGGTACGATCCGGGGTAGCTGTGAGCCCCAAACGATAAGGGGCGATCGCATATTCAGCAATGACGCGATTAAAGTCGCTGGGTAAATGGTGGCACTCGTCACAAATTAGTAACCCGTACTGATTGCCCAAGGTTTCGGCATGGATCGCGGCACTGTCATAAGTGGCCACAAGAATGGGAGTACGATCGCGGGAGCCTCCCCCCAACAAGCCAATTTCAACGCCTGGGAATGTTTTCAGGAGTTGGTCATACCATTGGTGCATTAAGTCCAACGTAGGCACTGTGATGAGAGTACTGCGGGGAGTCGCCTGCATGGCCAAATGCGCCAGATACGTTTTGCCCGCAGCCGTAGGGAGTACAACAACCCCTCGCCAGCCTGAAGCTACCCAAGCATCCAAAGCGGCTTGCTGGTGAGCATAGGGAGTATAGGCTTGATGTGCCTGCAGTGATAGCGACTCGTACTGTGGCACCTTGTCAGTAAACGTGACCTCGGCAGTCCGCAGGGCTTCGACTAAAGAGCGATATTGATAGGCCGGAATCCGAAACTTTTCAATGCGATCGTCCCAAGTAGCAAAGTCAATCCAGACTTTGCCGCGAGGCGGTGGATGCAAAATAAGGGTGCCGCGATCAAAATTCAAGTGCGGAATTCGGGCCATGGTTCAGGGCAGAACACTCCTGATATTTTAGGGAGTCTTGCTGACGTTCTCCATTACCACTGGGAAATTGCAACAGAGTTTGGATCTCAGGTCTGTTGATCAACTTGCTAAAACTTGGATCGGTTTGAGCGATGACTCGATAAAGATTGGAGCCTACGATGATAGCCTTGCGCAATAGCTGGACAGCCTGAGGCACATTACCCTGCAAGGCATAAGTTGAGGCTTTGCCGTATAAAGCATTAGGGTTGGGAGTGCGGTGACGTAGAGAGCGATCGAAACTAGCCATCGCATCGCGGAAACGATAGAGTCGGTTGAGAATGAGCCCCCGGTACGTCCAGGCATAGTGGCAATTGGGTTTGATCGAAACGGTTGTATCCAAACTACTCAGAGCATCGTGGTAGCGGCGCAGGGCTGCTAAAACAAGAGCACGGTTATACCAAGCACGGTAGTTCTCCGGTTGCTTTTGAATCAGCATATTGAAATTTTCTAATGCCTGCTGATGACGATTTAACCGGATTAAGGCATTGCCTCGGTTGTACAAAGCTTTCAAATCGTCGGGATTGAGAATAAATGTGCGATCAAAGCTGGTAAAGGCTGCTGCATAGTCAGCCTGCCTCGCTTGCACGATCCCGCATCCATGCCAAGCTAGGGCATCGTTAGGTTCTAATTGAAGTGCACGCTGAAAACTCTCAAGGGCTGCTTCATAGTCTTGTAGTTCACACAACGCATAGCCACGATGAATCCAAGCATGAATATCCGTAGCATCGGCTGCTAATATGCGGTCATACTTTTCAATAACCGCTTGAAAGCGCCCCGCAGCATAGAGAGCACTGGCCTGACCATGTAGAATTTGAGACTTCGAATTTTGATAAACAGTTACAGCCACGGTACACACATATCAAAAGCATCAAAACACCTGGGGGCAAACGTTTCCTAGTCTGAATTGCCGACAACTGAAGCCATCTACTTGCGCATTCGAAAAGCTTCAATTCACAGAGCTAGGGGGTCCTGTTTTTATGAGTGACACAGATTGAAGATCTCAAGCTTTGTACCCCTGTAAGGTAATTTACCTTGCTCAACTGGGACAGCTATGTTCAACCGGTTCGTTCATCGAAGGGGACCTGGGTGTGCTTAGATTACCCGTATAACATTTGACAAATCCGATGACTAAGCAACCTGTCGATTTCTTAGTCATAAATTAAAAAAGCCTTCTTTCTAAATTAATGAACTTAAATTGATGAACGCAATTAAATTTATTTTGCTGTTGTCTGACAAAAACTGCAAGGAAGCTTTAGTAACGGCTGCAAATTTCCCAGTCTTTTCAGTACTTACTCGTAATATTCCCTTTATCGATCAAGATCGACAAAGGATTTTTCATGAGTTTTACGCTAGGAAAAAATAGATACCCCTGAGAAAATCAAGCTACTGCTTAGTCGACTAAGCCAAACTAAGCAATAGCTTGATGAAAGCACTAAGCTATTTAGAAATTACGGAAACACTGTGACAATACGGTGTCAGCCCAGCAAAGACAAATGTGACAGTGATGAGGGGCACCATTTTAGCGGCCCATTTGCCGCTTCAACTCCTCCAATTCCTTCTCGGTTTCCCATCGCTGGAAGGTTTCTTCGAGCGGATCAACCGGTTGGTTAAACCCACGATAAGGGCTCTGTTGCCAACCAGATGTTTGTCCACTGCCAGCGGAAGCTGCTTTGGCAGCAGCTCGAGAAGCTTCCGCTGCGGCCATTTTAGTTTTTAGTTCACGGCGCTTTTGATGAATCTGGTGCTGTAGCTGGCGGGTTTTTTCCAGTTGGTCCGTAATACCTTGCATCTGCCCCCAAAGATGGTTTCCCTCACGCAATAAAGCCGCTTCTCTGGCTTCAGCTGGGGCAACCAAATCGGGACGGTTGGCAGCTTTGGCCTTTTGAATGCGCGTATGCCAACGCTGTACCTCTTGGGCCGTCGATAAGATACTGTCCTGCAGTTGCCTTTCCCGATGCTTAAGGTCACCGAGCAAATTAATGGCATCTTCTTCCTGCCCCCGTAATTGCTCTTCCAAAGCCATCATCTCTAGATGGGGGTTGGCTTTGAGGAATTCGTCTAAACGACTTTCCAGAAAACGGCTCAGATCTTCAAATAAGCCCATTCAGTTTGACTCCTGACGTTCCCTCGATGATAAGGGTAACAAGTCTCTAAAACTGCTGGCCAATATAAATCGAGCGGACTTCTCCATTCCGGCGAATAACCGCTTCTTCATTCGCGACTGAAACCAAAGACCAGCCACTGTTGGCAATGGGTTCGCCAATATAAACGCGCTGCGAAACTCCGTCTATTTCAAAAAGGGCAGCGGAGCGATCGCCCAACTCTAAAACTCCCATCAGCGTGTGCGTAGGAGCTGCTACGGCAGCACTTGAGGGAACCGTTGCCTGAGGGTTCCCAGGCACCAATGCTGGAACAGCACCAGTGCGAGGCAACGACAATGGTGTTGGGGGCACCTGAGGAGAAGCCTGATAGGGAATGTAGACGCGTTCAATCACATTTAAGGAGCCTGGATTTTGCAGTAGACCACTACTCGGAGGCAGGGTAATATTCCCGACTGGGGGTAGTCCTAACGCCCCATTGTTAAGAGCCACCGCCACATCCGAACCAGTGGATGTGGGTACCGACGCAACTTCCCCGACTTTTTGTGAAATTACATCAAGGGAACGCCGCAAATATTCTAAGAACTCGGCATGGGCATGGGGAGCCGGTGCTGAGGCAGGGCTAGAGGCAGGAGCTGAAGCCGTCAAAGGCAAGGTTTGACGCTGCCCCAACCAAAGTGCAGCAGTCGCGATCGCCACCAGACCAGCCGCACCCAACAGTGTCCGGTTAACGGTCAGGTAGCGCTTCCAGCCCTTTGGCGGTGAGGCAATGGTCTCATTAATGGGTGGCAGCATTGTGGCATCGAAGGGTAGCGTAGCTGCCGACGTATCAGACACGTGGATCGGTGATGCATTGGACTGTTCAGCTAATAGAACGGCGGGCAGCCCCCCTTCACTAAAACTCAATGTCAGTTCCGACTCATGAGTCACCTTATCCTCAATGTCAACCTCAGCTGGTTTAGCGGGTTTCTCTAAGGCCTCTAGGTCACCTTCAAGAGCGCGTTCAATCCCGCCAAACAGTTCATCCATTAAGCGATCAGCATAGGTAGTAGCTACATGATCAGAGGTGTTTGGTGTGGTCGATTCGGGATTTAGGGTAATCGCTTTGGTGTCAGTCATGCCTTGTTCTTACGGATTAACCGTTAACTTACTACGCTAGATGTAGCCTGAGAGTCCTGAAATCTGCATAACGTTAGCAAGTTCCCAGGAAATCGATCGCGTTTGCAATGAATTGTTAAGCAACGGTAACAGTCTCTCTCTGATCTTGCAAGCAAGCTGGTTAATAGCGTTTCTACTTGTCACGTCAGGGCGGCAACGATCGCCTCCAGGGCTTGATCAATCGTTGGATAACGGTAGATAAATCCAGATGTTTGCGTCTGTTTGGGCAAAACCTTTTGGCCCTCCAGCACAACGATCGCACCGTCTCCGAGCAAGGTTTCAATCACAAAATCGGGTACTGGCAACCAGGAAGGGCGTTTAAGGGCATTGCCGAGTGCTTCACAAACCTGGGCCATGCGGACAGGGTTGGGAGCCGTGGCGTTGTAAATACCCTGCATTGTGGCATCGGTGAGGGCTTTAACCAGCAGTGACACCAAATCGTCTACATGGATCCAAGAAAACCACTGCCGTCCACTGCCAATAGGCCCCCCAGCGAATAACCGAAAAGGCGTCAGCATGCGTCCCAGGGCTCCACCATTCCCTAAAACAATCCCAATTCGGGGGATGACCAAGCGCACCCCATCTATTTTCTCGGCTGCATGGGCAGCGGTTTCCCATGCCTGACACACTTGTGATAAGAAATCGCCTTTGACTGGCTGGCTGGTTTCGTCAAAGGTAGCAGTATCACTAGTGCTGTAAAACCCGATCGCGGATGCACTGACGAAAACTGGGGGCTTCGGGTCTGCTTGGGCGATCGCTTCGACCAATTTCTCCGTACCAATCTTGCGGCTATCTAGAATGGCTTGTTTATGAGCCGATGTCCAGCGTTCGGCAATGGGGGCACCCGCCAGGTTGACGATGCCATCACAGCCGGCAATTGCTTGCTGCCAGGGACCAGAGGCTAAAGGCGTATACGCTACAAGCTGCACATTTTTATAGGTTGATGTGGGAAAAATGCGTCGCGCTCGGGCTGTATCGCGCGTCAAAATGACCGGGGTGTGCCCTTCACGGTGTAGTCGCTCGACTAAATGACTTCCGACGAATCCGGTTGCCCCGGTAATAGCGACTTTCATGAACCCTGGCTCCTTTGGTTTTGCCTATCTTTTAATGCTATCGGGAGACGCGATGTATCGCGTCTCCACAAGGCGAATGTTGAGGGAGTTACGCAAAAATAACCGCCCCTGCCCCCTTCTACCCTGTAATTGTTTGGTGCAGATACTTTATTTTCACTCTGCGCCCTTAGTTGGTGATTCACCGTAGGCCATCCCATTAGCGTCGGCATAGCGATGCATAAATCGCATGAACCGTTCCCAATGATCCTCTTGATCAATTGCGAGGGTACACCTTACCTGCTTAAGGTCATCGCCTTCTGGCCCCCCAAAAATAAATTTCACACCTGTGGGTTCAATGGTGATAATCCCTTCACTGTCAGTGAGTTTCAATGCCTTAGAGAAGCGACTCCGAAAGCTTTGAAAAGCTTCGATGGCCTTTAAACGCTCAAAAATCAGGATGACCAAGCGATCGCCCGTAGTGCGATCGCGGCGCAGGCTAACATTACTAATTTCTTCTGAAATGCCCTCGTAAAATTCCACGGTCGGAGTTGCAGCAGCCATGACACCTCCATCGCAAGCTAGGTATTCAGTATACCGACTTGGTTGACTCAACTTCCGAGGCGATACCCTTTACCGTAGACCGTGTGAATCAGGGGTAAGGTACCACGGGGCTCGATTTTGCGGCGCAAAAGGCGCATCTGTGCCGCCAATACATTACTATTCGGTTCTTCTCGTTCATCCCATACCTGCTGATAAATTTGGCTGTGGGTCAGCAACTGATCGGAATGTCGCAGCAGATAGGCTAGCAGCCGGGTTTCCTTTTCCGACAGCTCGATCGCTTGATCTTGTCGATAGGCGAGTTGATTGGCTTCATCAAGGGCTAAATCTTCAAAGGTCAGTTGAGGTGAGCGAGGCACTGGTTCGAGGGTCGGTGGACGCCGCAACAGTGCGCGCACACGAGCCAACAATTCCCGCAGCTCAAAGGGCTTGACAAGGTAGTCATCGGCCCCAGCATCAAGGCCAGTGACCCGATCATCCAACGTGTCTTTAGCGGTTAAGAACAGAACTGGTGTAGCCTTGCCGCGCGATCGCACCTGCTGACAAATTTCCAGCCCACTCAGTTGGGGCAGCATCCAATCTAAAATCAGCAGATCATAGTCGCCACTGAGGGCTAACTGGCTACCCGACTGCCCCTCAAAAACGACATCGACCTGATACCCTTCGCGTTTCAATACATGGCTCAAGGGTTCAGCCAGCTCAGCTTCGTCATCGACTAGGAGAATACGCATGTTTTAATCATACGAGACATCCTGAGGTGAGCGTGAAGACAAAACACCTGTATTAAGAGCAGGGGAGTGGGGGAGTAGTCACTGCGTATTGCCATAACACTCGAATTGCTTTGGTTTATTTTCCTAGTCCACATGCTCTGATCCTTACATTGAGGCAAGTTGGGGATTTATGTAAAGGTATCTTTGGAATAGGATAAAAATTGCGCCCTCTATAGAAAATACTTGTATGGGGTGGTAGTGCCCTACACTACTCCATGCAATTACTCACTCAAGAGACGTGCATCAAATATCTCGAAAAACTCAGATGGAAAGGAATACCAACATGCCCCTACTGCCAATCCACACGATCGACCAAGTACAGAAAAGAACTTCGACATCGCTGCAACGATTGCTTTACATCCTATAGCGTCACAGTCGGGACCTTATTTCATCGAACCCATATCAGCCTGCCAACATGGTTCAAAGCAATCTATCTGTTGACAGAGCCTTTGCCCATGATTAGCGTCCGTAAGCTATCTAAGGTCCTTGGGGTAAGCAAAAATACTGCTTTCAGTATTCGATCTCGTATCTTTCAGTACAGAAAGCAAGATCCTGACTCCCTGCAGAAAATCTCAGACTTTTATGGAAAATATATACGTTAGCTTTGTAATCTACCAAACAGCGAGGCTCTAATGTCTATTACCAATCGAGTCAAAACTATATTTAAAAAAATAGAGGATATAGAAATGAAGAATTACCAACTAACTTCTTTGCTTTTTTGTGTGGTCATTTTTCTTTTTGGTGTCTTTACAAAGCCCGAATGTGAATCTAGTCCTTCAGATAGTTCTCAAGGCTCAACTGCATGTAGTTACGATGTTGTCGATCTTGCTACTACCGGAGGTGGGCTTGTAACAAGCGCACTTTATGTACTTCTGATAGAAACTTACGTAAAAAATCGAATTAAGGAAAAACAAGTTGAGTTGAGTCAAAATCATATAGATAACGAGAGAGAATCCAAAGAAAAAGGCCGTAAGAATAGGGAGCTTGAATTTCTGCATGTCTTTTCTGAGGCAACTAGAGGTGCTAAGACAGGACATAAGAAACCTCAAGAGTTACCTATCCGTGGGCTATGTAGTCAGGTCCAGGAATTCGATGATGGAAGACTGCTCAATAAGAAGGTTAAGCAGTTTATAGAAGAAAAATCAATTCGCGAAGAGGCTGCTCAGCTCATTATTCAAGGCTTTACTCCTGAAAAGGATAATATTCTACATAAAGCTATTGTTGAAACCTGTAATTATGCCCTTGGATTTAGCGACTACAAAGCTCATGGCTGTGCATATGGATTCTATGATGATTTAAAGGCATATATAAGGGCATGGTTAGTTTGTAGCCTGAGATGGGGAGTAGAGATTCCCATCATTTCTTTTGTTCAAGGGTCCTTAGGAAACGAATGCAAAGGTAAATACAAAGAGAGAGAGTCATACATAAAAGCAATTTCATATCTGATAGAAAAAATTTTCGAATACGACGAAATAAAGGAATACCTAAATAGTAACGAAAGGATTCGCCTTGTCATTATCGAATATCTCAGAAAGCTGATTAAGATTTTCCAAGCCGATATGAATAACGTCTCAAAAGAATTGAGTGGCCTTTCCTAAAGCTTAAAGACGATGGAGATTTGAACACAGAACAGTTAACCAATCATGCTATGATTGACTGTTCTGTGTTCTTTTAGCGAAGTCTCACCAATTTCAAAGAAAACTACTTCCCTTTTCTGACACCACCCTCATAGTCAGCCCAATTTACTGGTTTATCTAGAACATCTCTAAGTATGTCAGCATAGGCAATTGTTGCTTCAACTGGGATGTCTGGAATCTGATTATTTTTTAAAGTCTCCTCAATTTTTGAATGTAAAGTGGCTACACTCAAATCGCACCCATTTTCTAGTGCCTGGGACTTAGCTTCTTCAACAATATCAAGAATCTTACCTCGGACATCTTTATATGTGGACATAGTTTCCTCAACTGTTAATGCAAGTGAGCCGATAACAGTTAGAAGTTCAACAACCTTCAAAGGTTCGTTATCCATAAGAGCGTTTTACTACAAATTCTTAGATGAGCAGTATGCATCCTATGAAATTCGGATATGCAGAATCCATACCGTAAACTGGGACAGCTATCGACTCAGTACAAATGTACTATAGTTCATTCGACCTGTATTGTCGCACACTATCAAGAATCATGAATCCAACGAAAATCTGTTCGTTTTGAACTCTTAGCATCAGAGGCAAAATGCTAATTCTGTTGTGATTGCTACTGTTTAGGCACACTCTATGGGATGTTACGTTAACGCTGAGCCTTATCCTTATCCCTACAATGGCGATTTGCGCCCCAACAATACCGCTCTCATTGTCATTGATATGCAGACCGATTTCTGTGGTCAGGGCGGGTATGTGGACAAGATGGGCTATGACCTTTCCCTCACCCGTGCTCCCATTGAGCCCCTCCAGCAGTTGTTAACGGTAATGCGGGAATTAGGGTACGGGGTGATGCATACCCGCGAAGGACATCGACCCGATTTATCAGATTTACCTGAGAATAAGCAGTGGCGATCGCGGCAAATCGGGGCAGGAATTGGCGATCCTGGCCCCTGCGGCAAGATTTTGGTACGGGGAGAACCGGGCTGGGAAATCATTCCCGAGCTGGCCCCTCTGCCTGGCGAAGTTGTGATTGATAAGCCTGGCAAGGGAGCCTTTTTTGCAACGGATTTAGATCTGCTGTTGCGCCGTTTGGGAATTCAAAATATTGTGCTCACGGGTATTACCACCGATGTCTGTGTTCATACCACCATGCGCGAGGCCAACGATCGCGGCTACGAATGTCTGCTGCTGTCTGACTGTACGGGGGCAACTGACTACGGTAATTATCTGGCAGCCATCAAGATGATCAAAATGCAGGGCGGCGTGTTCGGTGCCGTTGCCACCTCGACCGATTTCATCGAGGCCATCCAACGTCGTGATTAAAAAATCCTGAATATCTAAACCATGGACACCGCAACCTTACCCCAATCATCGACAACCGATCGCCCACCGCAATTAGACGTCGTAGCAATGACTAAACGCTTCGGCAGTTTCACAGCCCTCGATCAGGTCTCCCTCACCCTCAAACCCGGTAGTCTCCATGCGCTGCTCGGTGAAAATGGCGCAGGCAAAAGCACGCTGGTCAAGTGTGTGATGGGCTTCTATCGACCGACGGCAGGGCAGATTTTAATTGATCAGCAACCCCAGACAATCCAGAGTCCCAAAGATGCCCATAGTTGCGGCATTGGCATGGTGTATCAGCATTTCACCTCCGTACCCGCCATGACTGTGGCCGAAAATCTGGTGCTCTCCCGCTATGACACCCAGAAGATCATCAACTGGAAGCAAGAACGGGAAACCCTCCAGGCGTTTATGGATAGCGCCCCATTTCACGTTGATTTAGGCACCCCCGTGGGGCAACTCGCTGCCGGTCAAAAGCAAAAACTGGAAATCCTCAAGCAGCTTTACCTCAAAAGTCGCTTGTTGATTTTGGATGAACCAACGTCAGTGCTGACACCGGGAGAAGCCGATGAAGTATTGGGGTTGCTGCGTGAAGAGGTGATCAAAGGCCACCTGAGTGTTTTGCTCATTACCCACAAATTTCGGGAGGTGCAGGCTTTTGCCGATGAAGTCACGATTTTGCGGCGGGGTCAGCTCGCGGGACAGGGGCAAGTCAAGGATCTGACGATCGCGACCATGGCCGAGATGATGTTGGGGAAAGCCCGTCAGGCTAAGGCAGTGGCCAAAACCGAACAAACCGCAACGGTTCCAGTGTTAGAAGTCATCAACCTGGCAGCTAATCGTGACAACGGACTCCCTGCCGTTAAAGGGGTAAATCTCAACGTCCATGCAGGAGAAATCATTGGTATTGCTGGGGTTTCAGGTAATGGCCAGCGCGAATTTGTCGAGGTACTGGCGGGACAGCGATCGCCCACCCAAGGCCACCTGAAAGTTAACGGCGAACCCTACACAGCAACTCGGGCTGAGATGTTTAAGCATCGGGTTTACTCCTTACCCGAAGAACCCCTACGCAATGCCTGTGTCCCCAACATGAGTGTGGCTGAAAACATGGCTCTGCGGACATTCGATCGTCCACCGCAGGCCAAATGGGATCTGCTGTTGGTGCTGAAAGCGATTCGTCAAGCGGCCCAAAGCTTAGTCAATACCTTTTCAGTCAAAACACCCTCAGTCGAGACTCCCGTTAGAAATCTCTCAGGCGGCAACATCCAGCGCACAGTATTAGCCCGAGAACTCTCTTCCCAGGAAGTCAAGCTGTTAATTGCCGCAAATCCTAGCTTTGGTCTGGATTTTTCCGCCGTCGATTTCATTCATGACAAAATTGTGGAAGCCCGAAATCGTGGCGTTGCTGTCTTGCTGATCAGTGAAGACCTCGATGAACTACTAGCCCTCGCCGATCGCATCGTCGTTATGAGTGAAGGCGAGTTTGCTTATGAAAGCGCGATTGCCGACGCCGATCTTGCACTCATCGGCCAGAGTATGGCAGGACATTGAAGAACAAAGGAATGAATTCGGAATTCGGAATTCAACCTCCCCCTTTTCTTACAACAACCCGTACCGTTTCAACTGTGCCTCAATCAGAGTCTTAAGCTGAGCCGATAAGTCCGTGGCGTTGTGAAATACGATCTGTTGTTGTGAGGGGACTTCGAAGGGGAAATGACCGGCAAGGTCTTCGCGGTCTTGTCGCACCAGGATGACTTGCTCGGGACGCTTGCACTGCAAGGCATAGCCAAGCTCTACGCAGACACTGGCACTGGCGAGTTGGCTGGGAGGGGTACCCGGAATCTGCACAACAGAGGTGCCATCGGCAATGAAGATAAGAGACTGACGCAGCTTGCGCATGAGGGGACTGTTACGCCGCAGAGCACCCTCGCCAGAGCGGTTCGATTCTTCCAGAGTGATAGGTAGGCGCGATCGCTTGTTCACCTTTTCCAGCAGCTTCTGGAGTCCTTCGCGCAAGCGATCGCTCGACTCGGAATATTCGGTTTGATAGCTGAAAAAGATGAAGGGTTCGAGCTGAACGATGGAATCTTGCTTGGTGAAGTAAATCTCGTGACTTAGCAGGTCAATGTTGGAAATGGCGTAGGTACCGCTGCCCTCAATGTAAAACTCTACGGCTTCTCCAGTGAGATAACGCTGGAACCAGGTTGATTCTCGGACTTCTTCACTGTCATCGAGGAAATCAGCTCTGAGACCGGACTTCAGCAAGCTATTGCGGCTGAGGCGGAGGTCTTGGGTCCGCTTTTCCAGTTCCCGAGCGGGCTCGTATTGTTCCAGATACCAGGCTTTGAGGGCAATAATCGCCATGGATGTCAACCTATCTCGAAAAGGGGCAAGAACGATCGGTTATCCGAATACTTTACGCAGCATTCTCTTAGAATCAAGCCCTTGCATAAGAATTCTGACAATTCATGACATGCGCTATTTAAATCCCAGGGTTCTATCGCACTCACCCCAAACGCTAGCATCAACGGCAAGAACCCTGGGATTTCACCACGCCGAGAACCCTGAGATTCAAGCGATTTCTAGGCTGCAGGTTCGGCCCCGGTTACCCGCTGCCAAAGCATCTGTAGCCCTAGTAACAACAATCCGATCGCGGCCATCCCGAAGACCCCAGTGCCCAATGCAATTGAGCCCATCACCAAAGTGCGAACCGCCACGGACAGATTAACCACGGTCACGTTATCCGAGACAACAGGCTTGTTGGCAAAGGTGGCCGCAATTGACGTCAGCATTTTGTAAAACAGCAGTGCCATCGTCCCGGCAATGAGCGACCCGGTAAAAGCCCGGAGAATACGTCGTGTTGAGAGGGGATCTTCTGCCGGTTTGACCGTCTCTTTGGCTTCAGTGGTAGGCAAGGGAGTACTCATAACCATGCTGATTAGCAATGGTCTCTATCCTGACATACAAATCGTCATTTCGAGTTTGGATTTTCGATTGCCGAATAACTGCACAACATACATTCAGCATCCGAATTCCGTAGGGCGATGCCCTTGAATTCGGAATTCGGAATTCCGACCTCTTTCAAATCGCTCCCCAAGCACAGGGTTCGGTTTGCCGCGGAATGTACAGGGGATGACGTGGTTGGCCACTACGCGTCAGGCCCAGACAGCAGAGGCGATCGCGATAAGGGGTTAACAGTTCCAGAACGCTGCGATCGCGCTGATTGAGCGTACCGGCATTGCCCCAGGCTAATAAAATCTGCGGTGTTGACTGGCAGGCCCGGAGAATCGCTGTGTCATTTTCAGGGCCAACCGGATCATCTACCGCTTTCAAGACTTTGGGAAACGGTGTGCAGTAGGCAAAAAGATTGACAACAATCAGACTGCCATACTGCCATTGCTGAGCCAAACGGATACAGCGACGCAACGTCGGGTCATCTTGCTGATGATCGGCACGGCTAGGATTAAGCATAATGAAAGCGATCGCGGGACGAGTCTTGTCCCAATCGCGAGCAAGCTGATAGCGGTACTGTCCCGTGTCATCAAACTGAGCCGATCGGTTAATTGTGAGGGAAGGGGGCGATCGCATTGCTGATTTTGACTTTGGGCCTAAAGAAGATAGGTGTCATAAAGTTTGCAGCCTCAACATCCATTGTCGAAGCAAAGCGAAACGGAATAACTCTAAATTAATCCGCACGATTGATCTGACTCATAGTGGATTGAAGTTCTTGAAAGAAGTCGCTCTCAGTGATTTGGATAACCTCTTGAGTGACCTTACTATCATCGATTTCAATCTGCAGTTCTTCAAATAAGCGATGAAGTTTAGCTTCACGGGCCTTGCGATCGCTAATATCCTGCACCATGCCCTCAAAGTAAATTACGGTGCCGGTATCGTCACGCACAGCTCGAGTATTCTCTTCGACCCAAATAATTTGACCATCACGACGATAACTACGGTATTCGAAATTTTTGACGGTTCCCTGTTCGGCCATCAAGCGGATAAACCGCTGGCGGTCTTTGGCATCCACATAGAGCTGTTGCGCTGCATCAGTAATTTGCTCAACCATTGCAGCGGGGGAATCGTAACCATACAGCTTGGCCATTGCGCGGTTAACGCTCAGCAATTGACCAGCCTGGCTTGATCGGAAAATGCCCTCCAGAGCATTCTCATAAATGCTGCGGTAGTTTTCTTCCGCAATGCGTAAGGCTGCTTCCGCTTGTTTTTGTTGTGTGATGTCACGCACAATGATGAGCACTTCGTCGTCGTCTAACACGGTAATGCGGACTTCTTCGTGGTAAATTAGGCCGTCGAATTTAAGGCACTGCTCGTAAACCTGCAAGTGTCCCGTGGTCAGCGCTTTGTCAATACATTCAAGGCGCTGACGTGCTAATTCCGGGGGCAAAGCTTCTCCTACTCGTGCCTCAGAGATAAACGTATGATTCTTCTGAGTTCGCAGGAGGCGATCGCGACCAATGATTTCGGCATATGTACCATCGCGTCGTGTCCGCATGAGTAAATCGGGCATTGCCTCAACAATGGCACGGCTCTTGGCTTCACTTTGACGCAAAGCCTTGAAGGAACTTTGCAACTGCATCGCCATACTGTTGAAGGTCTGAGCGAGTTGTTGCATTTCGCGAATCGGGCTGGTAGCAATGCGCTGTGTCAAATTACCTTTAGCGATACCTGCCGCCGCTTGGCAGACCTCGGAAACCGGTCGCGTGAGTAGCCGCGCAGCAAGCACCGCAATCAGGATCGCGATCGCAATGCCTCCCAGAGCTAAAAGTATAGTGGTACGGGTGTTGGCACGGATTTGCCACATAAAATCGTGTTCGGGCACCACTACCACAATTAACCAGTCCAGGCCAAATCCATCCCGAAAGGGCATAACTTCCAAAAATTGGCGCTGTCCATCGAGCTGAAAATCGAGCCGTTGCGGCTGGCGGATCTGGTCAAAGCCCCCAAAGTTCGCTTGGATATACTCAGCCGCTCCTTGGACCAAGATGTCCTGACTTTCGAGTACTTGGAGTGAACGCGCCTGATCGCCTTCGCCCACCATCAAGGGTTCATCACTGGAGTTGGCAATTAAATTACCCTCGCGATCAATGACAAAAGCCTGGCCATTGTCGCCAATTTTCAGAGCTCTGAGAAAGTCGCGAAACTCCTCGGGAAGCACCACATCAGTAGCGCATACGCCTAAAAGTCTTTGTCCTGAGCGATCGTAGACAGGTAAGCTCGCCGTGACATTCGGCAATTGCAGGGTAAAGGACATATAGACGTCTGTCCAGGCAGGGCCTTGAGCTGCAGTAGCCGCTCGATACCAGGGACGTTGACGCGCATCATAAGGGCTTTCGGCTTGAGAATGCTTGAATGTACGCACTCCAGAAACATCCAAGCTGAAGACATCGCGCACAAAGTCGTTAGAGGCGTTGCTGTAGGAGAGTCGCAGCGAACCATCCTGGGGCGATCGCACGACCCCGAAAAACTCACCCCGGCGACTGCTACCACAGTAGACAAAAGCAACATTGGCAGCAACTTTCATTTGCTGATACAACTGGGCTTCGCCAAAACGGGCCTGCTCGACATCAATCTCACCTCGAGCAAAGGCTGTCGCATTCAGACGATTAATTTCATGGGGTGTTTCAAAGTAGCTTTGGAGTTCCCTTTTGATGCGGGCTGTGAGTTCCTGACGCAGCTGATTTGCCAGGGTATCAACCGTTTTGTGGCTGTTGCGTAGAGACAGAAATCCTACCAAACCGACAATACCCAAGAGCTGTCCAACAAACGCCAACAGTAAAAGTCGCCGCAGCGGCAGATTCTGAAAAGGAGGGAACACGGTTTTCAGGTGGAAGATAAATTAGATGAACTGTATAGACTTCAATTCTAAGCTCAATGCCTTGAATCTGTATTCAACAGGAGTTTTTTGAAACAATGACATTGGAGGTTTCCCGATCAAGCTGCCACTAATTCAATAATTTCAAATAGAGAAGGCAGGCGACCCTAATTCTCACAACACAATCTAACCTTTACGATTCAGGACAACCGAGCAATTCATCCAGACGTAAATAATGGCTTCTGATTGAAACACATCTACTTTTTTAAGGTAAACCACAGCGTTCTAAGTTCCAGCACCTATATCATTCTCCTCACAGAAAGCTTTTACTCATTTCCTTTAACAGCGCTATCAATCCATGCTCTCCCGCGCTGTCTTCCACCCTAAGAGCAGCAGGCACTGGTTTTCTAAAGGGTGGTAGCTAGAATTTTTATACTGCATAGCTTTTAGCCCATGAGATGCCCCCATTGCC
>JBCBTQ010000122.1:0-17163 GCA_039818605.1 Cyanobacteria bacterium J06639_14
TTTCTACTTTCCCAATAGCGATCGGCTGAACTTTTACCACAGCCAGGGCAGGTTTTGATTGATATTGTTTCTACTTTCCCAATAGCGATCGGCTGAACTTTTACCACAGCCAGGGCAGGTTTTGATTGATATTGTTTCTACTTTTCCAATAGCGATCGACTGAACCTGCCCCTACGGTTTCCCTCTACCCTCTACCCTCCTACCCACCATGTCCACCCACCCACCCTTACTACAAGCCACAGGATTGACAAAACATTTTCCTATCGCGTCTGGTGTTGGCCGCTGGTTTCCAGTTTGGGGCGAGATTAAGGCACAGTACTTGCATGCGGTAGATGGTGTTGATCTTGCGATTTTTCCGGGGGAAAGTGTTGGTTTGGTGGGTGAGTCTGGATGTGGCAAATCGACGCTGATTCGGTTGCTTGCTCGATTGTTGGAACCGACGGCTGGGCAGATCACATTTAATGGCACTGATATTGGCCAAATGTCGGTTGGCGCTTTTGCCCACAGTTCTCACCGAGCCGAATTACAAATGGTGTTTCAAGATCCCAGTGATAGCTTGAATCCTCGCTTTACGGCGTTTGATACCATTACCGAACCGATTCGACGGCTAGGTTCGCAGGCTGATTGTCAGCAACTACAGCGACGGGCGACGGAGTTGGCGCAGCAGGTTGGTCTCCCTAAGGAACTACTGAGTCGGTTTCCCCATCAGCTTTCAGGGGGACAAAAGGCACGTGTGGGAATTGCTCGCGCGATCGCATTGAATCCGAAACTGTTGATCCTGGACGAACCCACTTCGGCGCTGGATGTATCGGTGCAGGCGGTCATTTTGCACCTGCTAGCCGATCTCAAACGGCAATTGAACATGAGCTATCTGTTCATCTCCCACGATTTGAATGTGGTGAGGCTCTTGTGCGATCGCATTTTGGTTATGTACCTGGGCAAGTTGGTGGAAACGGGACCAGTAGACGCCATTTTTAACCGGCCACGTCATCCCTATACTCAAGCCCTGATATCCGCAATTCCTGCATTTGAAGCAAATCCGCATCGGCTTCCCCTCACCGGCGAACCCCGCAGTCCCATCAACCCTTCCCCAGAAATTTGTCGGCTATATGGTCGTTGTCCCAAGGGCGACGATCGCTGCCAGCAAACCATGCCAATGCTACAGCCCATTAATAATGAGCACTGGACTGCCTGCCACTATCCAGAGCTGGTCATAGACAACGCGAATCGCCCATGATGAAGGGTATGATCAGGAACGCTAGGCTTTTTGCTGCGCTAGCTAGCTGGTTGTCGCAGAGGCTGGGAAATAAGAGTTGTGTTTGATGAGGCTGTGGCTAGGCTGGCACATCACGCGATCGCGGCTCTTAACGGATTTTAAGGATGGCATGGTGCGACAGCCTCAACCGAACAAACAGCTATATTTCCAACTGAATAAACAGGTATCACAAGGGCTGCAGTTACTGTTGATTTGGGGTTTAGTCCTGATGGTCACAGGGGTGTTGGCTTGGCAGGCTTGGGCTGAAGTGACCGCCGTTGATTACCGCGTTCAAGACGATGCGCGGCAGCATATTTTCTGGATGCTGCGTTACCTGGATCCCACTCTTTTTCCCAATGACCCGATCGCAGATTACTTCCAAGCCATGGCCCCTTGGCTGTATCGATCGCTTTATGCAGCAGGGTGGCAGATATTGGGCCTCACCCCGCTGGATTTGGCCTTGGGGTTATCCCCTGTGTTAGGGCTCATCGCGGTTGGCTATGCCGTGGCGATTGGGCGTCACCTCTCACTTTTGCCTTGGGCTAGCGGGTTAGCAGGCATCCTGTGTGCCCAAACTCTGTGGATGGAAGATGACCTGGTTTCAGCTACCCCCCGTGCCTTTGCCACCCCACTTCTACTGGCCTTTTTGTTTTATGTCTTACGGCGTAATCCTTGGGGATGCGGTTTGACCATTGTGATGCAGGCTGGCCTCTATCCACCGGCGGCTCTCATGTCTTGGTTAACCACGAGTCTGCGTCTAGGCGATCGCCGCAATTGGCCGGTGTGGGTAGTCTCAACCATTGCTCTGGGCTTAGGATTGTTACCGCTACTATTGCGCCCGGAATCCTTTGGCCCCATGATTACCGGCCAAGAAGCTCGCTCCATGTTGGAGTTTCAGGCGATTGGTGACACCTATGGCCGAGCCTTTTTCTTTCATGACAATCCGTTGATTTTTTGGGGCTTTAGTCCCCGCAGCGGTTTTCTGTTTTGGGGCTTAATGGCTCCCTTGAATATAGCGGTGTTGGGATGGAGCTGGATGCAGCGCCAGTATCCATCACTGAGAGCAAGCTTTGGACCGATACAGGATGAGGGTATCAACTTAAGGCAAGAAACTTCGGTGATAGAAGAAGCCAGGAGCCAGGAGTCAGGAGTCAGGAGAGCACTGGATTCTGACTTTAGGTTCAGGACTCCCCGTCTAGCTAAAATTTTTCCACTGAAATGGGTGTCTGAGGCTTGGCGATCGCCAGACATCCGCGAGCAAAGTCCGTTTGCGCAATCGCCCCTACATGCCGACAGTCGCATTCTCGGGCAGTTTTCTATCGCGGTTATTCTGCTTTATGGGATAGCCCATTTAGCATTATTCAAACTTCATTTCCCAGCGCGTTATCCTTACCATGGATTTCGAACCGTGTTACCCATTGCGGCCGCGATCGTCCTGGCCGAAACTGTTCGCTGGCAAATACGTCACTGGCAGACTTATGTTAAGTGGACGCATCGGTTACCCAACTTGGCCTTAGCCAGTCTGCAAATCGCACTGCTTTTATTGCCGTTTTATCCAGAATTGAGCCTTTCTAACCAGCTCTACACCACCGGTCGATCAACAGACCTCTACGAGCTTTTACAAAACACGCCTCAAGATACTCTAGTCGCAACCCTCGACAAAGAGGGCAACAATTTACCGATGTTTGCGGCCCGTTCCACCTTCGTGGGGGGAGAATATACGCTCCCTTATCATCTGGATTACTACAGTCTGCTGCGACAACGGGCTAAAGATTTGCTGGCGGCGTATGTTGCCGCGACGCCAGAGCCACTGACCCATCTTTTGGAGCGCTATCCCATTACCTACCTGTTGCTTCACGAGGACAGCTTTACCACCGAATATCTGTATACGAGAACCTGGCTATATCCATTCCAACCTGAATTTAATCGAGCCGTTGAACAGCTTGAAGTTCAGCAAGAAGTCGGTGAAAAGCCTTTTTTAGAGCGTCTGCTACCGACTTGTACCGTTCAAGAAAAACGTAACTTGCTGCTCATTGATGCAAACTGTATCCGCGATCAATTGAAAACATTCTCCTGAGTAAAAAGGGCATTTGTTTAAGCTGGCAAAGAGTACATCCCAGTTTTGCAAATGGCCCTCATCCCCCAGCCCCTTCTCCCAACTTTGGGAGAAGGGGGGCCGGATAAAGTCCCTCTCCCAGGATTGGGAGAGGGATTTAGGGAGAGGGCAAGATAGCTTGAATACAAAATTGGGATGCATCCGCTGACAACTCTGATGGGATGGGGAGTCAAGAGTTAGGAAGCAAGAATTAGGAGTCGAGAACAAGCTTTGAGTTTTGAGTTCAATCCAACTCTTTATATATCACTGTTCGATTCAAGCTTCAATGGTGAACTAAGTAAAATCACTCACAACGAAAGTCGAAATCGTAAATTCAGAACTTATTCTAAAACTCTCGAATTATTCTCGATTGCATTTCGAATTCTTCTCCCTTGCTTCTTACAGTGATAACCATCAACGACAGAGATGTTATCCGAAACTCTAAATTTGTAGGAGCTTAATCATGAAGCGATTTGCATTATCCCTATTCACGACTGCTGCATTAGTTACTTGTGTCCCTTTTTCTGCAGAGGCAGTCGAATCCAATAGCTTTGATGAACTGCGTCGCGAAAATCTCAATAAGAGTGCAGTTGACTTTGACGAACTGCGTCGCGAAAACCGTAATAAGAGCGCAGTTGATTTCGACGAACTGCGTCGCGAAAACCTGAACAAGAGTGCAGTTGATTTCGACGAGCTACGTCGCGAGAATCGCAACAAGAGCGCGGTTGATTTCGATGAGCTGCGTCGCGAAAACCGCAACAAGAGTTCAGTTGATTTCGACGAGCTGCGTCGTGAAAATCGCAACAAGAGCGCAGTTGATTTTGACGAACTGCGTCGCGAAAATCGCAACAAGAGCGCAATTTCTACCAACTAACTATGTGAGTTATCTAATGCGATAGCTGTAGAGTGGCACAAACACCCGTGCCAGAAATTCCTACCTCAGGAACTAGATAAGGGGGAGAATGATTCCCCCTTCCTTTACGGCTATTCCTAAGAGGGAATTGGTCCCTTCTATGCCATGCGATCGCACCCACAAGGAAGTTAGATGGCATCTTTCAAAACAACGATATCGAGCAAATTTATGGGCTCCACACCACTACAAGAAGATTGACTTTACAGAGGGTGCAGCGATCGTCACAGAAATCCCGTAGCCTATATGGCAAAGTAGGGACATTTTTGACGCCCTCAAAGGAAGGAAGCATGAGTGGACTTGGTGGATTAAACAAAACACCCAATGGGGTTGTGCTGGGTATGGTGCAATTACAGCTACCCACAGTTGCAACGCCCGATGACCTGAAAGCGCAAACCCAGCGCATTGTAGAAATGGTAGGGAAAGCCCGCCGCAACATGCCCACGATGGATTTGGTCGTCTTTCCCGAATATTCGCTGCACGGGTTGTCGATGGACACCAACCCTGACATTATGTGTCGTCTAGATGGGCCAGAAGTTACCGCCTTTCGCCAAGCCTGCATCGACAACCAAATCTGGGGCTGCTTTTCCATCATGGAATACAACCCCAAGGGCAACCCTTACAACAGCGGCCTCATCATTGACGATCAGGGTGAATTGAAGCTTTACTACCGCAAACTTCATCCTTGGGTACCGGTCGAGCCTTGGGAACCAGGCAATATCGGCATTCCCGTCTGCGAAGGCCCCAACGGCAGCACGATCGCCCTCATCATCTGTCACGACGGCATGTTCCCTGAAATGGCCCGTGAATGTGCCTACAAAGGCGCAGAAATCATGATTCGTACGGCAGGATACACTGCTCCCATCCGTCAGTCTTGGCGTGTCACCAACCAGGCCAATGCCTTCTGCAATCTAATGGCGACCGCTTCCGTCTGCATGTGCGGCAGCGACGGCACCTTCGATTCTATGGGCGAGGGTATGATTGTCAATTTTGACGGTGAACCACTTGTCATGGGGAGTCACCGTCCCGACGAAATCATCACCGCCGAAATCCGCCCCGATCTTGTCCGCGAAGCTCGCAAATTCTGGAGTGTCGAGAACAATCCCTACCAATTTGGCCATCGCGGTTACGTTGCCGTCCAAGGTGGAGCCCAAGACTGCCCCTACACTTACATGAAGGACATGGTTGACGGTAACTACCGCCTCCCCTGGGAAGACGAAGTCGTCTACACCGACGGTACCAGTTGTGGTTTCCCGGTACCAACGCGGAAATATCAGGGCGAAGAAATGCCAGCAGAAGTTGGCATTCGGAATTCGGAACTCGGTAAACCAGCGTCAACGGCAAGCAGTTGAGCACAGGAGTGGGGATGTCGTGTCTACCCGAATCGCGATCGATGTGGGGATTGTAGTCAATAACCTGGAGCGATCGCTGAGTTTCTATCATGACCTCGTCGGTTTGTCTGTTGTTGCAGAAGTTGCAACCTCATTAATCGGCAAAGGTAAGATGGTTCAACTCAAGCACGGAGAGTCCCTGCTCAAGCTCGTACAATTAGACAAAGCTCCGTCTGAGCCCTTAAAGGGCCTTGCGGCAGCCTTGGGTTATCGCTACATTACCCTCCTAGTTTCTGACCTGGTTGCGATCGTGACACAGCTTGAGCGACACCAAGTCCCCATCACAGTACCGATTACGCAGTTGGGGAATGGGACTGCGATCGCAATGGTTGAAGATCCCGACGGCAATATTGTTGAATTCGTCCAAGAAGCAATTCCTGACCAACCAACACCAAGTACTCTGTAAACCAAATTTATTGCCATATCTCAAGCTTGACAACTTGCTCTCCCTCTTGAACAAATGGCATTCCGATTCAGGTGTTGAATAGCTCCTGACTCCTGACTCCTGACTCCTGACTCCCAGCTCCTAGCTCCTCAATTCTTTCACCACCCAAATTTCCCGAGTAATACCCCAATATTCCCTGCATTTATCAGATGGCCTTAGACAAGAAATCCGCCGCTAATAGTCAGGGTTTTTCCCTCATCAAAATTTCCCAACTTGAACGAGTACCCTGCGGCAGAAATACCACCACTAGTCCTTTCACCCAAATACCCTTCCACTATCGAATTAGTCCGAAAACTTCCGCCATCGAGTACTCGTACTTGACAGCGGAAGTATGTGCATCATTCCCAATGCTTAAAAGGCCTACTATGAGATGGTTTTGCATCTTGCATCTTGCATTCCGCATAGCGGTACTAAGCACTGTTTCTAGAAGACAAAGTTGTCAGGCTCAAATGTCTGGATATTGTTATAGGCAACAGAAATTTGGCCGAAACCATTCGCATTACTAGTAATCACATGATAAGGCTCACCGTTATCGTAATAGCTAATCGTTAAATCACTCATCCCTGCCAGACCAAAAGCACTGAGGTCAATGACGTCTCCTTGCGCTTGATTAAAGTCCGTAATGGTATCGTTCTCAAACCCTGACTCAAAGATGAAAAAGTCCTGCTTAAGGCCGCCTATCAGGATGTCGTCACCGCTACCACCTGTCAGGAAATCGACACCGTTCCCACCCTCTAAGATATCGTTACCGGCCCCCCCGATCAGCGTATCGCGACCATTCTCACCAATGAGGCGATCATCTCCATCTAAGCCAGAGAGCGTGTCACTTTTGAGGCCACCCACGATGAGGTCATTGCCCTCAGCACCTGCGAGGGTATCGCGCCCGTCGGTTCCTGTAATTGTAAAACGGCCCTCTAAGTTGGAATTCGTAGGGGCGGTGTTATTCTCAACGTTGCTGCTACTAATGAGGGAATCGGTAGCGGGAGATGATACCCCCCCTCCACTTATCCCAGCATCATTCTGGGTGACGCTGCTAGCAGTCATGATCAAATAACCAGAATCGGTCCGCGATTCGTTGTAGATGGCACCACCAGAATCAGCGGCATAGTTGTCGCTCAGGATACTGTCTTGGACAATTAGATCAACATCACCTGCATAGATACCACCACCATTATCAGCCTCGTTGCCACTGATAGTGCTATTTTCAATGGTTATAGTATTGAGAACGCCAGCAATGCCACCACCATCGCTATCAGAACCCATGGCCTTATTGTTGCGAATGATGCTGTCATTGATGGTCAAACTACCTACAGTGCTGTAAATACCGCCGCCATCACTATCAGTGCCATTGGTGCTATTGCTTTCAATGGTGCTGCTATAGATCGCCACACTACCCAGCGTGTTGGCAATACCGCCCCCTTCGCTAGTGGCTGTGTTATTGCGAACAATGCTGTTTTGAATTGTCAGGTCTTCCCAGTTGTCAATACCGGCACCCATCTCTGACACATTCCCGCCTTGAATAATGAGTCCGTCCAGTGTGACAACGGTTGGGTCGTTAAAGTATTCGCCATCGAA
Source organism: Cyanobacteria bacterium J06639_14 (assembly GCA_039818605.1). Classification (GTDB taxonomy): domain Bacteria; phylum Cyanobacteriota; class Cyanobacteriia; order Phormidesmidales; family Phormidesmidaceae; genus SIO1E4. The sequence continues at coordinate 7,672 of JBCBTQ010000122.1, forward strand.
AACTGTAAAAACGCGAGATTGTTGATTGGCGTCAATAGTGATGTCGGCAACGCCATCGTTGTTCAGATCACCGTCAATGGTGAGGTCATCAGAGATTGTTAGCTCTGTACCTGTGAGCAAGATGGTTTGTCCCATCAAGTTGGTATCAAATGCGATCGTATCGGCTCCTGCCTGTGCATTGGCATCAAGAATTGCTTGCCGAAGAGAACCTGCACCGCTGTCGTTGAGGTTAGTAACGGTGAAAGTAGTCATGAGAAAAAGCTCCTGTACTTAGGGGGTTTTGCCTGTTCCTATGACCCAGTATCCGAATTTAAACTTGAGGTTTGTTGAGGAAAACTCAGGAGTGTTTCTCAGTTTTTTTGAGGAGTTGGTGTGATTTTGGAGGCTTAAACTAAGCCAAGAAACTTCAGTCAAGTTAAACGGTAGGCTTCGACAGCGAGCCGTCGGCATTAAGCTCAGTCGCTGACCTAGCCGCCCCAGAGGACTACGCTCACCGAACGACAGAGGACAGAATTTCAGCCCAATGCCCCCTTTCAGATTTGAGTATGCCTACCTGAGTAGAGTGAGCACAGGACCACCTTGTCCAACGAGATAGTAGGAAGATTATCAGTGACAAACGTCACATTTACCGCAAAGTTCATGCCACTGAGAAATCAACCCATTTTGAATGAAGTTATCAGCGTCAGGGTTTCTTTAGTCTTATTTTGAGGGCATTCTGAACATGTCGGGTAACACCGATGTTATACAGAATTCCTTATACCGAAACGCCCCTGGTGCTATTGCATCAGGGGCTATTGATTACGCTACATTCGCTTCCCATTTCTATAAAGAAACAGCAATCATTCCCAAGGCTATTGCCGCCGTCCAGTACGAGTACCCTGCGGCAGAAATACCGCCACTATTCCTTCCACCCAACCACCCTTCCACCCTTCCACTATCGAATGAGTCCGAAAACTTACGCCGTCCAGTACTCGATATCTTCTCTGGATTACCCCATAATGCGATCGCATAGCAACTGACGAATCTCACCCATGTAGTACTCAAAATGCAACTGGGTCATGCCATAGAAAAAGGCTAAAAACAATGGCAGCAGCACTAATCCAAATAGGTTGAACATCACCCCCAGTGCCACAAAGAATCCGCCGACCATTCTTAGCAGGTGCGTTTCACTGACTTGGCCCAGCACAATTTCCAGATCAAGGCGGGTCTGGTCAGGGCCTTCTCCTGGGCTAAATACCCCCTGCGTAAGAAAACAAAAGTGTTTGTGTGCTCTAGGACCGTTGAGAATGAAGCGATCGCGGTCAAGATATCCCCAATAGTAACGAGTCGTTTGCCATTGGCCACTAAGAACGATGGTTTCCTGCAGTGCCATACCCAGGTTTTTCTTAGCTTGGACCATTGCCACCGGCAACACAACCGTTATCTGCCGTCTTAATCCAACTTGCCTCAGAACTTTTTTCATCTCTCTCAGGCGTGATAGGTCACGCCATTACAGTTCATTCATAGTGTGTTGCTACAGTTCCACCGACCTAATTTCCCACTTTTATTGTGCTTTCCATTTAACTTTCACGCCGATCCTTTAGCCTGAAAGTTTCGTAGTCGCAGTGCATTCATAACCACAGAAACCGAACTAAACGCCATTGCTGCGCCCGCAATAATCGGATTTAATAACCATCCCATGACGGGATACAGAACCCCAGCCGCAATGGGAATACCGATGACGTTGTAGATAAAGGCAAAGAAGAGGTTTTGCTGGATATTACGCATGGTTGCTCGGCTCAGTTGGATTGCCGTCACAATGCCCTGCAAATCACCCGAAATGAGTGTAATATCACTTGCGGCGATCGCCACATCAGTTCCGGTTCCAATCGCAATTCCCACATCGGCTTGGGCTAAAGCAGGCGCATCATTAATCCCGTCACCGACCATGGCGACAACTTTACCTTTAGCCTGAAGGGCCTGAATCTTTGCCGCCTTTTGATCAGGGCGGACTTCGGCAAAGATCTGACGAATGCCGAGTTCTTGAGCCAAAGCATTAGCGGTTTGAGGGTTGTCACCAGTCAGCATCATGACGTCTAAGCCAAGCTGCTGCAGACGTTTAACAGCGCTAGAAGATTCTGGTTTGAGCACATCAGCGATCGCCAAGATCCCCTCAACCTGACCATCAACGGCAATCACCGCAGTCGTTTTCGCTTGCTGGGCGAGGGCTTGCTGGCGAGCGTCCAAAAAGTGGGTGTCAATGCCCAAGTCTTGCATCCAGCGGTGAGTCCCAATTTGAACCCATCGATCTGACACCGAGCCTTGTACCCCACAGCCTGCGATCGCCGCAAAATTTGTCACCTCAGGTAGATGATGGATATCTACATCCTGGCGTTGAGCGTATTGCCCAATCGCTTTTGCCAGGGGATGCTCAGAATGATGTTCAATTGCTGCCACTAGTCGCAGCAGCCTGAGTTCATTGCGATTGGCCGTTCCCGCCAAGGCCACAAAGTCTGTAACTTGTGGTTTGCCCGTTGTGAGTGTTCCGGTTTTATCCAGGACCAAAGTTGTAATGCGATGGGCCAGTTCTAAGCTCTCAGCCCCTTTTAGTAAAATGCCACCTTCCGCCCCTTTACCGGTACCCACCATGATGGATGTGGGAGTCGCCAATCCCAAGGCACAAGGGCAGGCAATAATTAACACCCCCACCGTTGTCATCAGGGACAAGGTAATGTTGGCGGTTGCGGTAAACCAGATGATAAAGGTCAGCAAGGCGATCGCCATAACGCCAGGGACAAACCAGCCCGTAATTTGGTCCGCAAGTTTCTGAATGGGGGCTTTGGAAGCCTGTGCTGCTTGAACCAAACGAACAATTTGGGCCAATACCGTGTCCTTACCAACTCTGGATGCCCTGAACTTAAAACTTCCTGATGTGTTGATGGTAGCTCCTACAACTTCATCCCCAGTCGTCTTCATTACCGGCATCGATTCCCCGGTCACCATTGACTCGTCTATCGTGGACTGACCTTCCAGAACAGTGCCATCCACGGGAATCTTTTCCCCTGGGCGTACTAGCAAGACATCGCCAACCATCACATCTTGAATGGGAATGTCTTCTACTTTCTCCCCTCGAATCACCCGCGCCGTTTTGGCTTGGAGACCCATCAGTTGTCGAATGGCTTCTGAAGTTTGGGCCTTGGCTCGCTGTTCCAGCAAACGCCCCAGCAAAATCAAGGTAATAATGACTGCAGCCGCTTCGTAATAGACCGCTGGAACTAATCCTTGAGACGTCAGTAGTTGAGGCGCTAGGGTAACCACCAGCGAGTACACGTAGGCAGCGCCCGTTCCCAAGGCGACCAACGTATTCATATCAGCAGCACGGCGCTTTAATGCTTTCCAAGCTCCCGTGAAGAATTCCTGACCACACCACACCATCACAGGCGTGGTCAGCACCCACTGTACCCAAGGATGATGTAACCAGCCCGGTATCCAGGCGATCGCCATCCCTGTCATCGCTGGCATTGAGCCAAACACAATAAGGCCACTGACAATCCCCCCTAGCAAAACTTTCTGTAGGAGGATCTGTCGCGTTTTATCAGGAACCGCCACCTCATCTGTTTGAGGGAATTGGGTGCCAAACTCTACAGCAGGGACAGCCCCATATCCAGCCTTTTGCACAGCTTGCTGTAGCAGCTGCAAATTGGTTTGACTGGGGTCATACTCAACGGTGGCTTGCTCTGTCCCAAAATTAACTGCGCAAGTAACAACCCCATCAATCTGGTTAAGCGTCTTCTCAACACTGTTAGCACAAGCTGCACAGCTCATGCCCGTAATCTGTAATTGGTCTTGCATTTGTAGATGACCTGAATGCGATCGCGGTCTTTAGGCACCGCATACTGTCACCATAGATGCTCCAGTTCGCTGGAGATTCAATTGGGAGCGATCGCGATCCTTCATCCAATATTCAGGCCGCGCTGAGTTCGAAACTTACCACTCATTACATAGGCAAAAAACATTAAGCACTCTGTCAACGAAGTCTTTTTTCACTTTCAGTCTTCTGATTTGCTTGACTCCTTGGGTTCCAAAAAGATCAATTAGAAATAAACTTGATTTACAGAGTATCTACTAGCAAACTCTCAGAGAATTCAAAAATTTCTTACTGGCTAGCTAAAGTGCTATGTAATGACCAATGGAGGGATATTGATAGTTCCCTGGCTTGTATTAGCTCCTAGGAGAGACGGATGACTGATGCCAATTCTGAGCAGCAACTCACGCAGGCAGTGCGTCAACTGTGGCGATCGCGTACGGGCATGATGCGTTCTTTAACGCCCCTACGCTTAGCTGGCTACGGTTTGTTGATGTTAGGCTTAATTGACCTAGCCGAGATCTTGCTGCCTCCTGTTTTGACCAACCCTAACTGGGAATTTCAAGCATTTGGACAAATTATTGAGCGGGTTCCAGTGCCTTTAATCGGTCTAGGATTGGTTTTCATTGGCGGAACTGAGGAAAGAAGTCAATTGGAGAACACTGTTGTTCGGGTTCTTTCTTGGTTAACTTTAGTGGCTGGGATCCTTTATTTCCTATTGGTACCCTTAGGAATCGTTAATACCCTGCGCATTGATGGTCAAAATCGTACGCAGATTGCAACCCAAAAGGATGAGGTCCGTCAGCAAATTGAGGAGGCCAAAAATCAACTGGCAGGAATCCAGACAACCGACGACTTGCAAGTACTAGTAAGCGCCATCAGTGGTCAAGCAGCCCCTTCACTCGAAGCTGATCAAGTTGATGAAGTCAAAGATCAAATATCGACATCGATCGCGCAAAATGAAGCGGCCTTGGAAAACCAAGCACGAGAAGAGTTACTATCCCAGCGTCGCAACCTAATAGAAAAATCAGTGAAGTGGAATTTAGGATCACTCATTGCAGGCGCGCTTTATCTTTTGATTTGGCGGAGTACGGCTTGGGCCCGCCATCAAACCACATAACAACCGTTTATTCTCGTTCACAGACAAAATTTGGGGCTCATCAGGAAAATCCACGATAAGCTCCCTGCCCTCACAGCTAATGTTCTAACGGAGAACACAAAAATGTCTATTGAAGTATGGCTTGCCTTCGTTTTGGCTTCCACCTTGCTGCTGATTATTCCTGGGCCCACTATCTTGACTGTGATTAGCTACGCCTTGGCTCATGGTCGCCGTGCCAACGTCCCCCTTGTTACAGCCGTCATGCTTGGTGACTCAACAGCTCTAGTGATGTCGCTTCTAGGATTAGGAGCGCTGTTAGCAACTTCGGCCTTCTGGTTCACGGTTATTAAGTGGGTCGGGGGTTTGTATATTCTCTACCTGGGAATCAAGCTTTTGCGGGCCGGTATCGCACCGACACAGTTAGCAATGCAAGTACCTGCGGCCTCCAGAAGACAGTTATTTATCAACACCTACCTGGTTTCGGCGCTTAATCCAAAGGGCATTATGTTCTACGTTGCATTCTTGCCGCAGTTTACCAACCCCAGCCACAGCATCACCCCTCAGTTATGGATCCTGGCTGTAACCTTTCTGATTCTAGCCACGTTGAATATCCTGCTGTATACCATGTTTGCCGCATCAGCCCGGCAGCTATTTGCCACCCGCCGCGCCCAAAGAAGCCTCAATATCGCAGGGGGTTCACTACTATCTGTAGCTGGCATTTATGCCTTGATGGCGCGGCGATCAACCTAAATTAGACGCATGGTTTGACCTTGACAGCCCAATTTCACTAAGGGCTCAGGTAATTTCTCGAAATGAATATACTGCCGTAGGTTGGGGAACAGGTCAGAACCTTAGGGGGCTTGCACCCTTTTGCCATATTGCGAAATATTTTGCCCGCAGTATCAGGCAAGAGGCCCAAGGCTCCGACCGGCACTCTCTTTCTCAGCGATCGCCTTACTGATCCTTACCAACAGTTTTTCGAACCAGTTTATTAAATAAAGATTAAATCACTTAAGCGAAGATTAACCTAAAGTGTGTCTACATTCAGTGCCGCTTTGCCGATCAGCAGGGCAGCTTAATTGACGATCGCTAGAAATATCTGTCAGTAATGTTGGGGATAGGCAGTCTTCATAATAAATCTATCGACTCTTCAAGTTCCAGTTAGTTGCTTCTATAGGTTGCATGTGGAAGCTCTGGCATGGCTGTCCCCAAAGGCACCCTGATTCCCTAAGGTACCTCTCAGGAAAATCTCAGCCTCAGAAGGCTTAATGAATTGCTAAGCTTGGTCAAGTTTGCTTGCTTAGGCTGACGATCATGTCTTGCTTTGTTGCGGCAAACATACACACCCTTTGAGGTAATAGGAGAAAACTATGAACGTCAAGTATTTGGGCGCGGTCGCGATCGCTGCTGCTCTTACTGTCGGAACCGTCGCCTGTGGCACAGGCGCTAACCCTTGCGCTGCACCGCAAGAGGAAGTTGATCCTTGTGCGGCTAGCCCCTGCGCGGCTGCCCCCTGCGCAGCTGACCCCTGTGCGGCAGCTGACCCCTGCGCAGCTGACCCTTGTGCAGCGGCTGACCCCTGCGCGGCTGACCCCTGTGCAGCAGTTGACCCCTGTGCGGCTAATCCTTGCGCGGCTGACCCTTGCGCGGCTGACCCCTGTGCCGGTAGCTAACCGGACCTTGCTATTGGGCTCTTGCAACTGAGTTTTTGTTGAGATCTAAACCTGTGGAGTGTCAACTCCACAGGTTTTATGGCAAATTACACCCAGACATAGCAGGATGCAGCAAGAGGAGACTAAACCGATGGCGACATTGCCCCTTAGCATTGAATGGAAAGAGGGAGAGCTGTATCTGCTGGATCAAACTCGCTTACCATTAGCAACCGTTGTTGAAAAACAGGAAAGTCTGGAGCAGGTTTGGGATTCGATTAAGCAGCTCAAAGTCCGGGGAGCCCCTGCAATTGGTATTGCTGGAGCGTATGGGCTAGTCATTGGTCTGCGAGAAAAGACTCACCTTGCGTCGGCTGAATTTCTAACAGAGGTTGATCGGCAGGCTAATTATTTAGATAGTGCGCGACCGACTGCGGTCAACTTGCATTGGGCTTTAATGCGATTAGTCAATCGAGCCAAAGCGATCGCAGCCTCCCCTGCCGCTATTTTGGCCGCTCTTGAGCAAGAAGCTAGACAAATTCATGAAGAAGACCGTCAGCTATGCCGCGCTATTGGCGAACATGGCGTTTCTCTAATTCAGCCAGGGATGGGCGTACTTACCCACTGCAACGCTGGCGCACTTGCCACTTCTGAGTTAGGCACAGCCCTTGCGCCCATGTATTTGGCTCACGAGCAAGATATCCCATTTCGAGTATATGCCGACGAAACCCGTCCGCTTTTGCAAGGAGCACGCCTGACTAGCTGGGAATTGCAGCAATGGGGTCTCGATGTCACGCTTATTTGTGACAGCATGGCGGCCCACCTCATGAGTCAAGGCGTGATTGATTTGATCATTGTAGGGACAGATCGCGTGGCGGCTAACGGTGACGTGGCCAATAAAATTGGCACTTTAGGAGTGGCGATCGCGGCTCAGTACTTTAACATTCCGTTCTATGTGGCCTGTCCTTACTCCACCATTGATTTTGCGACCGCTAGTGGTAAGGACATTAAGATTGAGGAACGAGACGAGTGGGAAATCACTCATTTTGGCGATCGCCGTACTGCACCTCCTGGAATAAATGTCCGCAATCCAGCATTTGATGTGACGCCTAACACCCTGGTCAGTGGACTTATCACTGAGCAAGGAATTTTGCGGCCACCCTACACTACAGCACTCAAACAGCAGTATGCTCAACTGGAGCTTACTGCTTGAAAGAATAATGTAGCGGTTATGAACAAGCGAGGCTATCGCTGGGCGTGGGTACTAGTGGGTTTACTACTGTGGTGGAGCGTGGTGGGGGTAACTCATGCTGCGGCTCCTCCTCCTTTGAGGTGGCCAAGTTCCCAGGACGAACCTCCCCCTGCAACAGAAGCAATCCCTCCCCTAACTCAAGCCTTTGAAGCGGCCCTTGGGGCAGCGGCATTGGCCCAGTCTGCCCAGACTTCCGAGGAGTGGGGTGAAGTGTCAGCAGGCTGGGCAACTGCTATTCAGTTTCTCCAAGCACTCCCCCTAGACGATCCGCAATGGCTATTTGCCCAACGCAAAGCTCGCGAATATTTAGCGAATCAGGCGATCGCCCTCAAACAGGCTGAAGCAGCAGGCAATCCTATCGTATTCCCAACGCTAGGCAGTCCCATCTTAGACGAGCAGTTGGGAATTTATTTATCCTACATAGCAACATTTGGTCCCCCGGATGTGATGGTGATTGGCAGTTCTCGGGCACTGCAAGGTATTAACCCTCAGATTTTGCAGCAGCAGCTTGGTCGCCAGGGACTGGAATCTGTCCGCGCTTATACCTTCGGGGTCAACGGAGCCACGGCCCAAGTGGTGAGCTTTATACTGCGACAATTGCTCACCCCTGAGCAACTGCCCCGTATGGTGATTTGGGCTGGAGGTTCGCGCGCTTTTAACAGTGCGCGAGTAGATCGGACCTTTGCAACCATTCTGGAATCACCAGGGTATGCTGCTTTGCAGGCGGGCGATCGCCCCAAATTTGAGTGGGTTGATGGAGCGATTGTGACCACCCATAGCGAAGCAACTGCAAGTAGCCCTGCAGCCACACCCGTTCCTGTCACCACCATCAATGGTTATGGGTTTCTGCCCATCGCCGATGTCTTTGATCCAGAGACGTACTATCGGACCTTTCCTCGGGTAGCCGGGATTTATGATGGGTCTTACCAACGCTTTGATTTAGAAGGGGTGCAAACGTCTTCTTTGATCGCGATCGCAGCCTACACCGAGGTCAATGAAATTCCCCTGGTGTTCGTTAATCTTCCCCTCAGCAGCGACTATTTAGATGAAACCCGGCTGCTATATGAGCAACAGTTCCAGGCATATCTCCAACGTGAAGCTGCCGCAGGGAACTTTACCGTAGTGGATTTACTGCAACAGTGGCCGACACAAAACGGGTTCTTTGCTGACCCCAGCCATCTTAATCAGGCAGGTGCGGCCCAAGTCGCGACTCAACTAGCGGAAAACTCCACCCTACCTTGGAACCAACTGTCGCCTCCGACAACAGGAACCATCGAATCTGATGCTGATGCTAATGCTGATACTGAGGATGAATTGGATTCTGAAAATGAATAACCCGACCTGAAGCTATCAATGCTAAAAGCATCAGCCAAACCAATGAGAAGGCTCATTTTCAGAGTAATAATGCAGAGCATTCAATTCTGGATGAAGGGCAGCCTCCTCGTTCGCAAGCTGAACAATGTTTGTGCGAATTAAATTCTCTATCTGAACACTTTCCTCGGTCAGATAATCCGACTCTCTTAACGTTCGTGGGACTTTTTCAGAATCTCGTAAGGCAATGTAATGATTGCGGGCACTGGTTTTCTAAAGGGTGGTAGCTAGAATTTTTATACTGCATAGCTTTTAGCCCATGAGATGCCCCCATTGC
>JBCBTQ010000123.1:0-17124 GCA_039818605.1 Cyanobacteria bacterium J06639_14
CCAGTTTTGAGGTTCGAGTCAATCTTTCTGAAGCGGTACAGTCACAACTCCGACCGGGGATGAACGTAGATGTAGAATTTCAAGCCGGTGAACTAACCGATGTACTGGTCGTGCCAACCGTTGCAATTGTGCGAGAAGAACAAGGCGAAGGGGTCTTGGTCATGGGTCGCGACGGTACGCCTCAATTTCTCTCGATTGAGACGGGGCTGACAGTTGACGATAAAACAGAGGTGATTTCGGGACTTGAAGGTGATGAACAAATCGTTTTAAGCGCGGCTCAGGGGCTGCCTGAAAATCTACAAAACCGAGGGGGGCCGCCTCTAATTCCAGGCGGTGGATCTGGCGGTAACGGTCCGCCTGACGGCGGCGGTCCTCCAGAAGGAGGGGGTCCTGGTGGTTAAGATTAGTTCTAAAAAGCCTCTAGCCTCTATTCAGCCGCCATCAATCTCTATTGTGGAGATTTTGGCGATGGCGATCGCCGCGCTGTGGAGCAATAAGCTACGCACCGCTCTCACCATGCTGGGCGTGATCATTGGGATTACGGCTGTGATTGCGGTTACCTCAGTCGGGCAAGGGGTACAGTCTGCTACCGAAGCGAATTTGCAGAACTTAGGCGCAGATGTGTTGCAAATTAGGGCAGGGGCCGCGAATAGCGGCAATATCAGCCAAGGCCGTGGGAGTGCCACCACACTGATCTGGAGCGATGCCCAGGCAATTGCATCTCAGGTGACCGTAGCCGATACGGTAACGGCCTACCTAGAGCATATGGCCCAGGTGGTTTATGGAGAAAACAACACATCTACAACTATTTTAGGGACGGATACCGATTACCTAGCGGTTAATAACATCACACTGCAATCGGGACGTTATTTTACCGAGGAGGAACTCACAGAAGCGCAGGCGGTGGCAATCTTGGGATCAACTGTGAGAGAAGATTTATTCGGCACAGATGGTGAAGCGATCGGGGCCAATATTCGCATTCAGGGGCAGCGCTACAGCGTGCTCGGGGTAGCCAATGAAAAAGGAGCTCAAGGACGAGAAAATCCGGATGAGCAGATTTATGTCCCCCTCACGAATATGTCAGCCCGGTTAGTGGGTAATAATGCGCTGAGCGGCATTGCCGTTCAGGGGATTGCGGTGAAAGTGACTGAGCAGGCCGATTTAGAGGCGGCTGATTTTCAGATGACGAATTTACTGCGTGTGCGCCACAATATCCATCCTGCCAAAGGCGATGAAGATGATTTTGAGATCGTGAGCGCCGCTGATCTGGTTGAAACCTTGACCAGTACGGTGGGACTTTTCACCATTATGGTGGCGGCGATCGCGGCGATTTCCCTCATCGTCGGCGGCATTGGCATTGCCAATATCATGCTGGTCTCAGTAGTCGAGCGCACCCGCGAGATTGGCATTCGTAAAGCAGTCGGAGCAACCAATCAAGCGGTTCTAAGTCAGTTTTTGGCCGAAGCGATCGCCATTGCTGCTGCTGGCGGTGTTTTAGGCGTGGGGCTAGGCGTAGCGATCGCTGGGATAGCCGCGACGCTATTCGATTTTCCCTTTGTGATTGCGCTCTGGGCGATCGCCCTAGGTGTGGGGCTCTCTTTTGCCATTGGCATTGTAGCGGGGGTGATTCCAGCCCGCAGCGCAGCCAAATTAGACCCGATTATTGCCCTAAGAAGTGACTAGCAGGCATCATCATGACCACCATGATCTGGATGGAAGGCATTCGTAAAACCTACCGATTGGGGGAAGTGGAAGTGCCCGTACTGAAGGGCATTGACCTCGCCATTGAGGAAGGTGACTATGTCTCGATTATGGGAGCCTCGGGATCAGGCAAATCGACGCTGATGAATATTATTGGCTGTCTCGATCGCCCCTCGGCGGGCCACTATGTCCTGGAAGGGCGCAACTTGACCACGCTAAACAATGAAGGCCTTGCCTACATTCGCAATCAGCGCATTGGCTTTGTGTTTCAGCAGTTTAACTTGCTGCCTCGTTCAACGGCGTTAGAAAACGTCATGCTGCCGATGGTTTACGCCGGTGCGAGTCGGAGCCAGCGACGTAAACAGGCAGCCGTCGCCCTGACGCGGGTGGGCTTGGGCGATCGCATGAACAATCGCCCGAGCCAGCTTTCCGGCGGACAACAGCAGCGGGTGGCGATCGCTCGTGCCCTGGTCAACCGTCCAGCGTTGGTATTAGCTGACGAACCCACAGGCGCGCTCGATACCCAAACCTCGCACGAAGTCATGGCGCTCCTCACCGAACTCAACCACCAAGGCATCACCGTCATCATCGTGACCCATGAGCCTGATATTGCCGCGCAAACCCATCGTGTCATTCATGTTCAAGATGGCCTGCTGCAAGGGCAAGAGCACGTAGGAAACATTATCAGTCTCTACTGACTACGCCGTTCAAGAAGACCGCTTGCCTCAAGCCAGTGTGCATACCAGGTCTAACACTTTCACCCCAAGTAGAGAAGTGGGGGTCGTTTACCTAACTTATACCTAGATGAATGTCCTGTTTCAACGAGTACTATGACACAACTTTCTAGTTCTATTGAGGTTCCTCAACTCATCAAACTCAAGGTGGAGCCTCACCCCCATCATCATGGGGATTGTACCCACACCCACGGGGTCATCGATCCGGAAATCGCGAGTTCTGCCCGAGGAATCTGGGCTGTGAAATGGTCTTTGGTGGGCTTGCTACTCACAGCCATTGTCCAGGCTGCGATATTCTGGCTTTCGGGTAGTGTGGCGCTCCTGGCCGATATGATTCATAACGTCGGGGATGCCATGACCGCTTTGCCTTTGGGGGTAGCGTTTTTAATCTCCCGACGAAAGCCGACACCAAGATTTTCCTATGGCTTTGCTTGATTGGAAGATTTGGCAGGGGTAATCATTGTGGCGATTATATTGTTGAGTGCCATCATTACTGCCTATGAATCTGTAGAGCGCTTTTACCATCCTCAGCCCCTGCATCATTTGGGAGCTTTAGCCATCGCCGGCTTTGTTGGCTTCATCGGTAACGAAATTGTGGCGGTTTTCCGCGTTCGGGTCGGGCGGGAAATCAATAGTGCTGCCCTGATCGCTGATGGCTACCACGCGATGGCAGATGGTTTGGTCAGTCTGGCGGTGTTGCTCAGTGCCGTGGGTGTGAGTTTGGGCTATGCCTGGGCTGATCCAGTGATTGGTTTAGCGATCGCAGCCGTGTTGCTCAAAATTGTCTGGGAGTCGGGACAGACGATTCTGAGTCGCTTGCTCGATGGCGTGGAACCAGAGGTACTAGACTCGCTCCACCATGCCATCAGTCATGTGTCTGAAATTGAAGCTGAAGCGATCGCGGCGCATGGCGTTAGCCGGATCTCAAATCTGCGGACGCGCTGGCTAGGGCATCGGCTCCAGGTGGCGATGGACATGATGCTACCGCCTAACCTTTCCCTCCAGGAAACTCAAGCGATTACGAATACCGTAGAAAAGCAACTGAAGGCCCATGTGCCTTATCTAGGTTTAACCGTGGTTAGAGCCGTACCTGGCACTGGAGGCAGGGGAACAAGGAACAAGGAACAGGGGGGTGAAAGTGGACAGACTACAGAAGCCTGCCGACATTAGTCGTGGCCTATCAGAGTGGAACGAGTATGGTTTAAGCTCAATCGGTGAACTCTCATCGATTGAGCTTAAGTCTGCCTACCGCAATGCCATTACCTGCCGATCAATCGAATGGAGTAAGCAATGCTTCGCAGGAAATATCATGCTTCAGCGCATCCATCCGTACAGACACCATCGGCGTTAAACGATAGCGTTCTTCCGCTGAGTGGCACATAAACCCTGGTTTGAGTCGCTTCGATAAAAGCAGCTGTTCGGGTATCTGGTTGAACTTCACCATTGAGGGTCGCAGCTTCATTTGCATGGGAAGCAATGACCGCATTGGGCTGAATCAGTTCGTTGATCACATAGGCGGCTTCTGTTGGACCAGTGGTAAACGTATCTCCGATATTCATAACCACAAGTTCAGCACCATACTGATTACGAACCACGGTTTCTTGTTCAGCCGTCACGCCCGTATCCCCTGAGAGGTAAACGACCAAACCATTAGAAAAGGTGATGACATATCCCGTGGGTGGGCCAACGTAGGCACTTAACCCGGCAGCAGTTAAGCTCTCGCCCAAATCGCCTTCGATAAACTCACCACTCAGTCCATTTGAGTGAACTGCGGGTACCGTTGTAAAACTCACGCCGTTAATCTCACGTGAGGCACCAAAGCGGACAAGCTGCACTGCGTTGGCATCCCCCCCTAGCCCTTCAACTTTATTGGCCAAAAATCTCGACATTTCGCTCCCTACAACCATGCGGGCTCCTTGGCCAACGGCAATCTCAACGCTGTTAGAGTTGGGTGTTGTGCTGATGTCTGCTTGGGGTTGAGCACAGGTTCCTGTGTTGATAGCGGCCATGCGGCGATCGCCTAAATGATCCCCATGAACGTGGCTTAGGAGGACAACATCTATCATCCCCAAGCGAGGATCCTCAGCACCAGCAACTGTTCTACCCGCGTCATAAAGAATACGCAGTCCGTTGGGATCCTCAAGCACAAGCGCTCGATCTAACGCACAAAATTCGCCTCCGTGACTCCCAAGCGGCGTGATCTTGACCGCCTCAGAGGCGAAGAGTGTTGATTGTGCATAGCTTGACTGTGCATAGCTCGACTGTGCATGGATCGACTGGGTACTCAGTAAAAGCACAAACATTAACGACAAGGCAGACAATAATAAGGCAGACCAACTGCGTAATGACATGGTTGAGTTTCTTGCGATTTAGGACGCTGTCTGGGTATGTGGATTTGAGACTATCAAGCCCCTATTGCTTAGGTGCCCTCAAAACTCTTGTCCTCAAGACGGTATGACATGACTTAGGGCATATCAGGGTTGGATTTTTTGCGCTGAGTCACAGGATGGAGCAGGGTATAAAAACAGGGGATGATAAATAGCGTCAGCAGCGTTGCCAGGGACAACCCAGAGAAAACCACAACGCCGAGGGGCTGCAAAAATTCTGAGCCTTCACCCATGCCAAGTGCCAAGGGAAACATCCCTAACACGGTGGTAATAGTCGTCATTAGGATGGGGCGTAGCCGTTGAGGTGCGGCTTTCAGCATGGCCGTGATGCGATTGCAGCGTTCCTGTTCATAAATTTGATTAGCGAGCTCTACCAAGATAATGGCGTTGTTAACCACAATGCCAACCAGCAGTACCGCACCCACAATCACCGTTGCGCCAATTGCTGTTTGGGTGATGAACAAACCGAAAATGCCGCCTGCTAAGGCCAACGGCACCGTCAGCATGATCACCAACGGATCGATCAGTGAGTTGTATTGGACGGCCATAACGGTGAAGACCAAAAAGGCAGCCAGCCCGCCTAAAATACCAAGCCCGCCGGTAATGGCAGCGTTGCTTTGAGCACTAAAGCTGGGCAAACGCGTTACCCCAGCAGGCAACGTCACGGTTGCCAATACCTGTTCAACTTCTGCTAGGGCTTCTCCCAAGCTGGCACCATCACTTAGATCACCCTCAATAATGAAGACCTGGCGCTGATTAATGCGTTGAATCTCACCAGGGGCTTGACCGTTTTCAATGCGGGCGATGTCGCCAAGCTGTACTAACTGACCCGTGTTGTGATCACCACCCAATAGGGGTAACTGAGCTAATTCAGCGGGATTTTGAACTAGGGCATCGGGAGTTTGGACGCGCACATCTACGAGGCGATCGCCGCGTTGAATCTGGGTCGGCACTGCCCCTGAAAGTACTGTCTGAACCGTATTACCAAGGGTCTGAGCCGAAAGGCCCAAGTCAGCAGCGCGCTCCCAGTCGGGACGAATTTGGATCTCCGGCTGGGGCGGGTCAGCATCAGGCAAGTAACTGGCCAGGGTCGCTTGCGCCTCAAGGGCCTCAAGCACCAATCCACCGGCTGCCTCAAGGGCAACGGCATCAGAGCCCTGCAAAATCACATCGACGTCACTGCGTACAGGCGAATTGTTCAAAATAAGGCCACGGACTCTGCCAGGGGATACGCGCAGTCGGGTCTTGACGAGGTTAAACTGACTAAATTCACGGGTTATGCGATCGCTAAATGCCTCAACATCCGTCCCTGGGACAAGGGTCAGCGTGCTAGAACCGCGCAGCGCATTTTCACTCGTATTGCCCCCAAACAGAAATCCTCCCGAGGTGCTAAAGGCATAATCAACCTCGGGCTGGGCTAAAAGCAGTTCATCCACCGCACGCATGACGCGGCGATTTTCAGCTGCCGTCGTCCCCGGTGGAAACTGCACACGGACATCAGCCTGCCCCGTGGCAATACTGGGTAAAATTTCATGAGGAATTTGGCCCACCATGAGAAAGCTACTGCCACCAAAGAGCAGGAACGCGATCGCAATTACGGCAATGCGTCGTTTCAGCACCCAGCCCAATACTTTGCCGTACTGCTGGGTCAGTCCTTGCAGTCGCACATCAAACTGACGAATTAGCCAAACCTTTGCAACTCCACTCGACCATTTCACTGTTAGCAGTCGAGAGGTGAGCGCAGGCACAACTGTCAGCGCCACCAATAGTGAGGCGCCAACAGCAAAACTCACGGTTAGCACCAATTCATTGAACAACAGCGCGATAAACCCACCAATCAATAAAAAAGGGAGTACTGCCACTAAGTTGGTTGTGGTTGATGCCAATAGCGCAGACTCTAACTCTCGACTACTCGCCTCAGCCTGACGCACCACAGGAGCATGATTCTGGCGAACACCTTTCACAATGTTCTCCAGCATAACGATGGCATTATCCACCACAATGCCAACGCCTAGGGCCAACCCACCCAAGCTAAAGACATTGAGTGAAAGACCAAATAACCCCATCAGTAAAATCGCGACAAGCGTGGCCAAAGGAATCGCCAGCACGATAATGAAGGTTTGCCTAAGTGATCCGAGGAACAGGAGCACCGCCAACCCCGCCAACCCTGCCCCAATCAGGCCCGAAACGGCGACATTGCGAACAGAGTTTTGAATAAAAATAGATTCATCTAGTGTCGTGTTGAGGACAAGATCGGCTGGCATAAAGCCCGATGCACTCAGATCAGCTAGCCGTTGCTTGACCCCCTCTACAACGGCAATGGTGTTAGCCGTTGGCTGCTTTTGAATGCTGATCTTTACCGCTGGTTGGCCATTGAGATTAACAAAAACACGCTGCTCTTCAGTGCCATCAATCACCTCGGCAAAGTCGCGTAGGTAGATCTGTTGTTCAGCCCCGGTCTCTCCGACCTCAAAAATTAAATTGCGAATTTCATCGGCATCTTGATATCGCCCGGCCACACGGGTTAATGGCTCACTATCGGGGCCTTGAATGCGGCCTCCGGAGGTATCTTGGTTGCGTTCAGACAGCGCGTCTAAAACGTCTGTGACCCCCAACCCTATTGCCTGCAAGCGCGATGGGTCAAGGTTGATGCGAATCTCCTCTTGAACACCACCAGAAACATCAACGCTAGCAACGCCGGGTACGGTCGTGAGTTCGCGAGCCAGCTCTTGGTCGGCAAAGACTCGCAAATCGACACCTGGCAAGGAGGCTGAGGTGAGCGCTGTTTCGTAAACCGGCAGTTGAGACGGATCGAATTTGAACAGGCGCGGCTGTTGAATGGTGTCGGGAAGGCTGTCTCTAGAACGATTGAGCGTAGCCGTCGCATCATTAAGCGCCTGATCAATGTCTCCACCCGGCTGAAAATAGAGATCCAGGCTAATCTGCCCTTCTCGGGTTTGAGATACCACCTGAACAACCCCTTCAGTGGCAGCAAGCGCTGCTTCTAAAGGGCGGGTCACTTCATCGACTGCAACCTCCGGCGAAATCCCTGGTGCATCGGCTCTAACCCCAATGCGCGGATAAGTAATTGACGGTAGCAAATCAACCGGGAGTTGCTGTACAAAAAATACCCCCAGCACAATGACAGCAACAGTTAGCACCAGGGTGGCAATATACCGCTGGATGGCCATCGTACTCGGACTCAAGGAGGACGTAGGGGTTAGGGCTGAGCTGGAGTGTGCTGAATTTGCATTGAGGTCTACATGGGATGAAGCAGTCGGCTGTACCATGGTTCCAGTATCTTGGTGTTTGATATCTTGCTTAAGCGGTTTTCGGAAAGCCTTGATTAAAAGTCTTATTTAGATAAAAGTCTTATTCAGACAAAATGCTGAGTTGGACGGGTTGTCCTGACATGAGCGGGCGATCGCTCGCCACAACAAACGCCTCACCTGGCGCTAATCCCGAGAGAATTTCCACCTGATTCTGCCCTCGTGCACCTATGCTTACTGAGCGTTCGGCGACTTGCGACTGCTCACCTTCGCCCTCAAGCACAAATATCGTATTGTCCCCCTCACCTAGGGTTAACGCGCTTTCAGGGATAACCACTTGGGCGGACTGTCCAGATGAAAACTGCACTCGCGCCAACAGTCCACTCCCGATTTGCCCACCGATATTAGGAATACTCACCTGCACGGGCACCAGCCGTGAAGTCGAATCGGCAACGGGGGCAATCCGTTCGATTTTCCCCTCAATTTCACCTTCGCTCGGAAAGGCATCGAGCTGTACCTGGGCGGGTTGACCGACGCTGAGCCGACCAATACTGAGCTCAGAAACCTGGACAATGACTTCTAAAATGCTGAGATCCCCTAGCTCTAGAACCGTCGCACCCGATTCCACAAAGTCACCGACATCTACCTGGCGAGAAAGGACAACCCCAGTCAGAGGCGATCGCAAGTCAGTGTAAGCAAGCTGTTGCCGGTTTTGCGCAACCACAGCCTGCTGCGCATCAATTTGACCCGCCGCCGCTGCTACGGCTTGTTGCTGCGCGGTGACCTGGGCTCGGGCCGAATTCACAGCCTCTTGCGCGTTAGTGACCGCTAGCTCTGCCGCTTCAGCTTCTTGTTCCGAAATCGCCCCCTGGTTTGCGAGCTGTCGTAGCCGAACGGCATCGACTCGGGCTTGATCAAGGGTTGCTTGGGCCTGAACCACTGACGATTGGGCAACGCTGATAGAGACTTCAGCTTGAGCGGTTTCCGCTCGCCTAGCAGAGAGTTCGGCTTGAGCTTGGTTGAGATGAGTGATTTGCAAATCCCCATTGAGCTGGGCAATGACATCCCCCCGTAAAATCTCATCCCCCACGTCTACTGGTAGGCCAATAACTTCGCCTGCAACTTGCGCTCGCAGCACCACCTGCTGCGCTGGGCGGGTGGTGCCCGTATAGGTTAACAATCCGGCAACAGACCCCGTTTCTGCGGTAGCGGTCTCCACAGCCACAGACCCGTTGGTAGCCTCAGAACTTCCCCCTTGTTCTGGTGCGGGCTGAGCTGAGTCGGGCGGAAAAAGGCCACATCCTGAAGCCGCGATTAGAGGCAGCAATAGCCCCATTTGGATAATATCCTGCCGAAAAGACTTGATCATGTCCATGCTCATAAGCCAAATGTCATGCTGCTACTATGTTTCAGTGCTCTCCACGTCTTCTCTCGTCTTGTCTGGGATCAAAATAGATTGCAACCCAGAGAACCTGACCTTTACCTCGGCGCTCCACCCTTAGCAAAGTCCTGAGAGGGGGGATCCCTGAAACATCTAGGTACAAACGGAAACTCTGCGGTGAGGTAGACATCTCCTAGAAGGATTCTATGGCTTGGGCCACTCTAAGCTTAGGCCTAGCGATATCTAAAGACCCTATTTTTCCTCGGTTAAGATGCGATTGCGAATGATTGCCCCAGTAATACTCATAATAGTGTTAATGCCTTACTGAGACGCGTGTCAAAAGCTATAAATCAGGCATTACTTTTGACCTATGTCTTTAGTCATTACGGTTTCTTTAGATAACCAGAAGTCTGCCAGGGTTATGTTGTTTTCTCCACTGACAATGAATGAATTTGCGGAAATTGCTTACTGCAACCACCAGCATCGATGATGGGCTTAGCAAAGCAATAATCTATAGCGCTGACCAAGTTGCTTAAGGCATCGAGCATTGTTAGGCTGCTGAGTTCACAAGCGATCTGGCTAGCGGTAGCACACAAGGCGTTGTGGCTATGCTATAACTAGCAGCGTATATAGTGGTCTGTTTAGTCTTTGACGTCAAACTATTAAAATCGTGACTTTGGCCTTTGTTTTATAAATCCACTGGCCAAATCTAGTGACAAGTTTTACGCTGAAATATTTTATCGATTTTGAACTGTTAGGACTTTAATCATAGGCCAAATGATTGGAGCAGTATGGTCGTTTAGCACATGACAGAACGTTGACTCCTATTTAAGGTTAATCATTCCCTTAGCCTGACTTAAACGACCTTTTCTTGATATTCATACCAACTTTATAGTCCTTTTCCTTTTGCGACTTCCATGTTTTAGTCAAGGAATTCCTAATGAATGCAAAATCTAGGATTCAGTTAGCCCTCTTAAGCTCAATCGCCATTCTCTTGCTGGTGTCAGCTTGTGCTCACAACACGACCGGAGATCCTTTGGCTGAAGCGCCTCTTCCCGCCACGCCAGAGGCATCTTCCGCAGAAGTGGCTGTAACCACAAATCCTTCATCTTTATTTCTAGAAGATGCATTGGTCAGCAGCATTACAGAAGAATTCTGCACCTTGTCGGGTGGCACTGAAACAACGTGTTATCGCATTACCGTTACCTCCATACCCACTGATCATGAACCAGGCCCTTGGTGCCCAGGCACCATCACTGATACGGCTGAAGCTGGTGGCATCTGGCCTGAAGGTGGAGAGATTTACGATGTAGATGGCCCCTTCGTCGAAAATCTGGACACTTTTTACAACGATGGTGAGTGGAAGCTTTATAACGATGACGGCACTATCCGGGTCACGGGCACAGCAGAGCAGTGCGCCGCTGCGGCCCGCCCGGACGTTGACGAAGCTTACCAAAATTACTGTGTGCAATGCCTACCTTCACATGTAGACGAAGGGGTCTCGGTACACACCTATGTCATCCCAATCATACCCGTGGCGCAAACAACTCCGAGTGCGATTAGCATGACCGGGATTGGTGTGGCATTAAACGGGGTTACATTTGATCCGCCAGCCCCAACCAATGCTATCTTGAGCGCTCATACCCTCGCACCTTTTGACGACTGTGGTGGCCACATAAATTTGAACGAAGGGTATCACTACCACGCCCATACCGGTTGTTCCACGGAAGCCGAACAGCCAGACTCGCACGCACCGATGATCGGTTACGCACTGGATG
Source organism: Cyanobacteria bacterium J06639_14 (assembly GCA_039818605.1). Taxonomy (GTDB): domain Bacteria; phylum Cyanobacteriota; class Cyanobacteriia; order Phormidesmidales; family Phormidesmidaceae; genus SIO1E4. Next base: position 11,251 of record JBCBTQ010000123.1, read on the forward strand.
GATTTCCCATATATGCGCTGCTGGATAAAAACGGTGAAGCACCGAGTGGTTTGGATCAATGTCGTGGTGAGTCCGACGAAATCCGAGGCTACCACTATCACGTGGCAGCCCCTGGCAGCAATTCGTTTATCGACTGCTTTAGCGGAGAGATCGGCTGCAAGTTTGAGGGGGATGGCGCAGGACAGATTTGTGATGCTACCGCGACTGGGGATAGACCAAATGGCCCTGATAACGGTGGCAGACCAGGTGGATCGGCAGATCCACCGCCTGGTTTTTCTGAGGCTGCGGCCCAGCTAGGGGTAACCGTTGAGGAACTCATGGCGGCCCTGGGTGAGCCCCCGTTTGATCTTGAAGCAGCGGCTGCCACCCTGGGTGTGACCGTTGAAGAACTCACAGAGGCTTTGCCATCACCGCCCCAGCAGCAACCTGGCCCACCGCCTCAAGGATAGTTCAAGGCCGCTATTTATCCCGCTAATTGGCAGGATAAATAGCAGGAATCGATAGCCCAAAAACGATGCATTTTGTAAGGAGCCTAAACATGAAAGGGGTTTTATTCGCGATCGCCTTTGCATTAGCGCTAACTTGTTTCACTGGATGCAGAAATAACGCACTAGTCGATACTGACTCAAATACGGACGGAGACGCTTTGCCATCTACGCCTGGAGAGGAGCGACCAGGCGACCCCGGAGGTGAGGCAACGGTACCCCCTGGGTTTGATGAGGCGGCAACCCAATTAGGGGTCACAATTGATGAACTCATGGCGGCGTTGGGTGAGCCCCCGTTTGACCTGGAAGCAGCGGCTGCCACCCTGAGTGTGACCGTTGAAGAACTCACAGAGGCTTTGCCACCTCCGCCTCAGCAACAGCCTGACCCACCACCTCAAGGGTAGTTCAATGCCGCGCAAAGCTCAGACTATTACTACGGCTGTTACGTTGCCTTTGGGTACGCGGTTGGTCACGTACGCGGTTGGTCACGATAGAGAAAACTTGCACGGAGCTGGTGTGGTGGTGCACTTCCACACCAAGGCTGAAGGTGGTCCAGCCGGGGAGGAGCCAGAGCGCATTGACAACGACGTCCGCCTGGTGCATGACGTCAGCAATTAATGAAGAATCGCTTCAGCGGCGGATTCATCCGTAATCAGCCCGTTAATGAGCTTGCCTTTGAGCGCTGCTAAGATAGCCTCTGTTTTGTGTAGCCCGCCTGCCACGCCAATCGTCAAGCGATCAACGGGCTGTTGGAGTGGCACCCCCGCCAGCCGTTGATTGGTTCCTGTTGGCAGCAACATGCCCTGTTGATCGTAGGCCCATCCGGCAATTTCTCCCACAGCGCCCAGCTCAATGAGTTCAGTGATTTCCTGATCGTTGATAAAACCACTTTCGTGGAGGGGCGCATTCCAGGCAATGTCACCAATCCCAACAAAGGTGACTTTAGCCTGCTCGACTAAAGCCTTAACAGCAATAAACGATCGCTGTGTTTGCAGCAGTTTTCGCTCTTCAACACTGGTGGCGACGACCGGCGTTGGGACAGGATAGGCTGCTGCCCCCGTACGATCGCAGAGATGTATGACCACTTCATGGCCACCAGCTCGGCCATAGTGCGACATATTGCCCACGATGGAAACAATTTTATGCTGGGGCTGATCCATCGAGGGGACCTGTTCAACCATGGCCCGCAGTGTCCGACCCGAAGAAAACGCTACGATGGTGGGCGCTTTAGCGACCAAATAAGTCTCCAAATAGTTGGCAGCACAAATTCCCAGCCCGGTGCGCAAATTGTCTGCACTGTGGGGAACCACCTCACAGGTAGACAGTGCGAACTGATCGCGTAAGGCTTCAGCGATCGCAATACAGTTACTGAGCGGATGATTTAGCCGAAATGTAATCAGCTTTTCACTCACGGCTAACGCGACTAATCGCTGGGCAGCTTGCCGTGATACCTCTAGCTTAGTGGCGATCTCTTCTTGAGTATTGTCTGCAATGTAGTAAAGCCATGCGGCGCGGGCGGCTAAATCGAGTTTGCGTTCACGTGAGTGACGACTTGTCGTGTCGCGTGGGCGCCGACCCGTCGATTCGCGCCGCTCAGAACGAGAATCTCCCATATTTTCGTTTAGTCTCTTTGGTTCTAAATAGGCTACTTTATATGTCTACAAAAAGTGCCTACAAACGACCAAGATTCGCTTGTATAGCACTGATCAGATTGCTTAATGCACCGAGTATCGCTGGGATGCACAGTATACAAACAATCTGGCTTGCCATAGCGCCCAAAGCTTTGTGGCTATGGCGATACTGCCTGCTGGGCAAGGGCAAAAGCACCCATAATGCCGGCCTTGCTGCCTAGCTTTGGCGGCAGAATATAGTCGTCAATGTCGGTCATGATTTTGGGCACTGCCAAGTAAGGGCTGAGGCGTTCACGCACTTGAGAACGAATCAGAGGAAAAAGCTGCGGTTGTTCCATGACACCACCGCCCAGGATAACCCGCTCAGGCGAAAGCATGAGAATGAAGTTGATTAATCCCGTAGCCAGGTAGTGCGCTTCCAAGGCCCAAGCCGGATGGTCAGCCGGTAGAGACACTGCTTTTTGCTGCCACCGTTTTTCCATGGCAAATCCTGAGGCCAATCCTTCCAGACAGTTTTGATGAAACGGACAAGCCCCGCCAAAAGGATCGGTAGATAAATCGTGTGGAATCAAAATATGCCCCATTTCTGGGTGAAGCAGTCCGTGAATTGGGTGCCCCCCCACCATACCGCCACCACCAATCCCTGTGCCAACGGTCAAATAGATAAAGGTATCTAAGCCTTGAGCACTGCCCCATCGATGTTCTCCCAAGGCAGCAGCATTGACGTCAGTATCAAAATCAATGGGCACATTCAACTCACGTTGAATGACACCGGCAAAATCAATCTGCTGCCAGCCGGGCTTTGGCGTGTTTAAAAACCAGCCAAATTTAGGAGAGCCTGCCCGCACATCGACAGGGCCAAAAGCGCCGATGCCGATGGCATCGAGTTCCCCTTCTTGCTGGATCTGTTGGCGGAAAAAATCGATCACCTGAGGAATGGTTTCTGCGGGGGTGGTCGTTGGGATGCGAACCTCTGCCCGCAGGTCGTCGAAGCCCGTCCCTACCGCACAGACAAACTTTGTTCCCCCTGCTTCTATTGCGCCAAAAAGTGTCATTACAGTTCTCTCATAGTATTCAGGTTCGAGATCAGCCCCCCCTCAAGCGGAAAGCGGGACTAAAATCTGCCAGCTATCTTGAGTATATGCTCATTATTTATGTTGATGCTCAAAAATTACTGATAACTAGTCAGCTCAGTTCCATCAATCCCTGTGTCATCGACATCAGCGATTAAAACTGCCATAAAACTTTTGATGCCTATTGATGCCTATTTTTCTACCCCAATAGATATTTTATGAATCCTAAAGTCAAAATTGTTGCGAATTATATCGCTGCTCTCATAATTTTCAATGACACCAGTACTATTTCATTAATGAGCTTTTGCTCAAGACTTAGGCATAAAGTCAAATAATTCTTTTTTGAAATACAACCGATAAGGAGTCGAGCGGTGCGCATATTTCGCTTCGCCAAGGTGGTAGCGACGTTCCTCGTGGGCGTCATGCTGATACAGCTGCTGCATGCCTGTGGCGCTAGACCACAGGCAACTGAAACGGCACGGGTGACCATTGCCACCGTCAACAACGGCGATATGGTGGTGATGCAGGGTCTCTCTCGTCAGTTTGAAGCTGACAACCCTGACATTGAACTGCAATGGGTGATGCTCGAAGAGAATATTCTGCGTCAGCGCACGACGACTGACGTGGCGAGTCAGGGCGGTCAGTTTGATGTCTTGACAATTGGCGCTTACGAAACGCCGATTTGGGCAAAACGGGGTTGGCTAAAGCCACTCGATCAGCTACCCGCCGAATACGATGTTGATGACCTGATTGATCCGATCCGGCAGGGACTTTCCCAAGACGGTACGCTCTATGCACTGCCGTTCTACGGGGAAAGTTCGATGCTGTATTACCGCCGCGATCTGTTTGAGCAAGCAGGGATTAAGGTACCCGAAAATCCGACCTATGCACAGGTGGAATCGTGGGCCAGCCAGGTAAACGATCCGGAGAATGAAGTTTACGGTATGTGTTTGCGTGGTAAACCCGGCTGGGGTGAGAACATGGCGTTTTTAACCACGCTGGTGAATACGTTTGGGGGACAGTGGTTTGATATGGACTGGCAACCCCAACTCAACACACCGGAATGGAAAAACGCGGTCAATTTCTATGTGGACGTGCTGAATAATTACGGCCCACCCGGTGCCAGTTCTAATGGCTTTAATGAGAACCTGGCGTTGTTCTCCACGGGCAAATGCGGCATGTGGATTGATGCCACGGTTGCAGCGGGGTTATTGTCTAATCCTGATCTGTCGCAAGTCGCGGATAAAGTCGGTTTTGCGCGGGCCCCGGTTGAGTCTTACCCCAATGGTTCAAATTGGCTCTGGTCTTGGGCTTTGGCAATTCCTGAAACGTCGCGATCGCCTGCCGCCGCCCAGCGATTTATTACCTGGGCTACGTCTAAAGCATACATTCAGCTGGTAGCGGACGAATCCGGGTGGGTTTCTGTGCCACCGGGTACACGCACCTCGACTTACGAAAATCCTAACTATCAAGAAGTCGCTCCCTTTGCCAAGACGGTGTTGAGTTCCATTGAGTCTGCTGATATTGAAAGTCCTGCGGCTTCTCCAACGCCCTATAAGGGGGTTCAGTACGTCGATATTCCAGAATTTCAGGCCATTGGTACCCAGGTCGGACAGCGGATGGCTGCGGCATTAGCAGATAAAGTCTCGGTTGATCAGGCGCTGGCGCGATCGCAGGCGGTCGCCGAACGGTTTATGCGCCATACCGGATACATCGATTAGGAGCAAGCGACTATGACATCTTCCATTGCAAAACTACAGCCGACGCCGCCGTCTGCTTCGCGGGCACGATCCCGGAGGGTACCCAGTCTAGCCTTGCTAGCCCCGTCAGTGATTGTGCTGCTCCTATGGATGCTGGTGCCTTTGGTAATGGCGATTTGGTTTGCCTTCCAACGCTACAATCTGCTGATTCCTGATAATCGTGGGTTCGTTGGGTTCAACAACTTTATCTTCATTCTCACCGATCCGGCACTGTGGATTTCCATTGGCATCACGCTGGTTCTCGTAGCGTCCGTATTGGCGATCACGATTAGCTTGGGGACGCTGCTAGCGGTACTGTTTAATCAAGAATTTCCAGGACAAGGCATCGCTAGAGTATTGGCGATTTCCCCCTTCTTTGTGATGCCAACCGTGAGCGCCTTGATCTGGAAAAACATGCTGATGCATCCGGCTAATGGGCTGTTTGCTCAAATTACCCAGGCCCTGGGTCTCGGTGCGATTGACTGGTTTGCCGATCTGCCGCTGCTGTCCATTATCATCATCGTCTCTTGGCAATGGCTGCCCTTTGCACTGCTGATTTTGCTGACGGCCATTCAGTCCCTCGATACGGCCCAGCTTGAAGCTGCCCGGATGGATGGTGCTAAGCCCGTTGCCCTATTTCGGTTTGTGGTGCTGCCTCACTTACACCGGGCGATCGCCATTGTGGCCATGATCGAAACCATCTTCTTCCTGACGATTTTTGCCGAAATTTTCGTGACGACCGGTGGCGGCCCGGGTCTGGCCACCACTAACCTGGCCTACTACATCTATCTAAAGGCGTTACTAGAGTTCGATGTTGGAGGTGCTTCCGCAGGGGGTTTGATTGCTGTTGTCCTGGCCAACATCGTTGCCATCTTTTTAGTGCGTAGTGTTGCTCGCAATTTGGATGCTTAATATGAAAACGAACAAATCTAATCAATGGCTGGTG
>JBCBTQ010000124.1:0-17058 GCA_039818605.1 Cyanobacteria bacterium J06639_14
TGCAAGCGATTCTGCTGCTCCGCCATGGTAGTTTAATTTCGACGACAGCCGGTTTGGCTGAAGGGGCTGGCGACGGGGGCAACATTACCATTGATGCGAGTGCGGGCTCTATCATCGCAGTTCCCACCGAAAATAGCGACATTACGGCGAATGCCTTCACCGGACAGGGCGGTAATGTGGCGATTACAGTTCAGGGTATTTTCGGCATTGAGCGTCGCGATCAGCTCACACCGCTGAGTGACATCACAGCGACCTCACAGCTCGGCATCGATGGCCCGATTCAAATTGAAACCCTGGCCCTGCCGCCCGATCAAGGCTCCATTGAGCTGCCCTCAAACCTGGTCGATACCTCACAATTGTTGGCTCAAGGCTGTGAGCAGTTCAACGCCGATGCCGATGCCCAGGGAGCGTTTTTCGTCTCCGGCCGGGGAGGCATTGGCCCCATCACCTCGGCGATTTTAAGCAGTGATGATGTCCTTGACGATCTGCGTCTGCCTGAGTCCTGGCCGGAAACGACCGCGATCGCCGAAGCCCAAGATGGGTTTGTCACAGCTACGGGTGAAGTCGTGCTGACAGCAGAGCGACTGTCGCCAGTCACCCATCATCGCTGCTGGAATTAGGACCTAGCAGACGCTTGACGCGGACTTAAAAATTAGTTGAATTACTGATTGGCTAGGGCTCTTTAACATAGCCTTGCTTGTCTCTAAAGGTGTATCAACTGTCTACCCATAGCACTGTAGCCAATAAAATTTGCAAGTTTTCATCAATCAAATGAAATAAGTGTTTTCCCTCCTTTTATGTGAGGACTCTAACACAAGAGAGAATCAAGATTCAGACACCAGAAACGAATTAGATTCTGACCTCTACTGCTTTATGAAGCTCATTTTTATTTAAACCTAATATTTAAGACAACAAAAAACAGATTCATATTATAGATTTTTATTTATGTAAAAAAACAATCCTTTCGCAGAATTAGCCATGCGAATTTATGAGGATTACTTGGCAATCAATATGCCAAATAGTTCTATTTAGGATTAACTCAATGTCAGATGGAAACCAAAACATCGTACAAAGAATTCTTTGCGCAATTTCATCCGTTAAAGATGCTTTTGAAACTTCAAAATTTGCCGTGGAGGGAGTTCTGGAGATAGTCGATTTTGTCAAGGATCCAGGAGGCTTCTTGGCGGATCTTTTTAATCCTTTTGATACGGAAGAAGCACTTTTGGCGATCGAACAGAAAATTGACGAGCTTATTGCTCTAGGCAACACGCTGCGAGAGGAACTGGGGGAGACTCGTGACGATATCACTGAACTTGCGCTAGACCCTATTAAAGCCGCTGCCCAGAGAGCAAGGGGTTATATCACAAGGTATATCAATGGCACCCTCGAACCAAGACTCCTTGACGAAGCAGAAGATGCAATGCTCGAAGCTGTAGAGGGCATTCTTGAATTTGACGCGATCGCAAACGGTGGAGCCAATACTAAAAATGCTGGTCTTGGTGGAGCCGTATTCATTGCACCGATATACCTCTCATTTGTCAGAACAATTGGGAGTCGGGCGTATGCGGATCCAGACACACAAGGAAGGCTGACAAGACTCGCTAACTATATCGAAAAGGCTGCAACGGAACTAGAACCGTCAATTAGATTTGCAACGCAGGTTAGCTTTGAGCCAAGTTTTGGTGATGGGAAAGTCGGTGAGGATGGCGAGCCAAGAAAATGGAACGTATACCTGACACTCCTTTTACCAGGCGAGGATAGGGTCTTTATAGCAGAGGAAGTTGACTCTCAGAGTGTGCCTCCCGCACTTTGGAGTGAAGCAAGACAAGTCCATGCAGAATTCGAAGCGGAATTCATCGCCAACTATAGAAAACCTTTTGATGATCTTACTGGACTACTAAAAGAGCGCGCAAACGGTGATTTTGAAAATCCCCGAAGCACTCTTGACGAAACACTTAGAGGTAGGTCCGGTAATGACTATTTGATTGGCGATGGCGGCAACGATACCCTCTATGGAAATGATGGCGATGATGCTTTACGTGGCGATAGCATTCAAGATTCAGTCAACAGCAACAACGATAACGATAGGCTATTTGGAGGAGCTGGAAACGATACCCTTTTAGGTGGTGCAGGCAATGATTTTTTGTCGGGAGATGCAGGCGACGATGTTATTGATGGCGGCTCAGGAATTGACCGTGTTTCGTATGCTTCAGCATCGCATGGAGTTTTGGTCTCACTTTCAACGAAGAAAGCACAGTTTAACTATTATGTTCAATCAGAAGATCCGGATGATATTGAACAGGAAATCCAAGAGGCAATAAATCGTGGTGCAGGATTTGATAGCATCAAAAATGTCGAAGAAGTTGAAGGATCGGCATTCACAGATGAATTGATTGGTAACGATGATGATAATGCCATCATTGGTAATTCCGGCGACGATATTTTAAGTGGAAATCGTGGCCTTGACTTTCTTGAAGGAGGGATTGGAGATGATTCTATCGATGGAGGTGAGAACCAAGATACAGCAGTATATCTTGGCTCCATTGATGATTTTGAGATAGCTTACGCTGCATCAGAAAACAGCTTCATCATCAGTGCAATCCGTCCGATCATTAACGATCAAGGTATTGAAGTCGATGAAGGTACCGATACTGTCATCAATGTCGAATTTTTTGAGTTTGCTGGCATAACATACACTGCGTCTGAACTACACGAGACAATTGCAGCCCGGCAGAATTCATTCCCCATTGTGGGTGATGCTGGGGAGAATAATTTACACGGCTTTAAGACCAACGACGTCATCCGTGGTCTTGGTGGCGACGATATTCTCACTGGTCTCGGCGGTGACGACATTATTGAAGGTGGTAGCGGGAACGACTTGCTTTATGGGGATTCGGACGCTGATATTGCCTCCGGTGAGGACGGTAACGACATCTTAAATGGGGGGGGCGGAAGCGATCGCATGGAAGGAAAGAGCGGCAACGATACCTACGTGGTGGGCGATGCCACCGACCAAGTCATTGAGCAAGCAAATCAGGGCAGCGATCTCGTGATCGCTTATGTCGACTACACGCTACCGTCAGCAGTTGAGGAATTGCAGCTTCGGAATGCTGCTCAACACGGCACTGGCAATGAACTCGCTAACCGCATTTACGGGACGGCTGACAGCAACATTTTGAAGGGGCTAGCCGGGAGCGATAACCTCTTTGGGGGAGGAGGTAAAGACCATCTCATAGGTGGAGCTGACGGCGACAACTTAAACGGCGGACTGGGTCGCGATGAAATGGAAGGAAATGACGGCAATGATACCTATGTGGTTCATGACATCAACGATCAAGTCATCGAACAAGCGAACGAGGGTAGAGATGTTGTGATTTCCTTTGTAGACTATGCCCTGCCCGCCCATATTGAGGAATTGCAGCTCCGGGACATGGCTAACCAAGGCATTGGTAATTCCCTCAATAATCGTATTTACGGAAATGCCGCTGACAATTACATTGAGGGCCAAGCGGGGCGGGATGTAATCAATGGCTATGATGGCGTTGATACCCTACTAGGGGGAGCGGGTGTCGATAGCTTAGTTGGGGGAGCAGGCGCTGACACAATTGTCGGAGGAGCCGACGCCGATAACTTCACCTTGACAAACCCTGACGGTAGCATTGATACATTCCAAGACTTTAATCCAGTAGAAGGGGACAAAATTCTCCTCTATGAGAGTGGGTTTGGGGTAGGGCGCGGGGTTCTCGCAGCTCAGAAATTTACGCTTGGATCGAGTGCGTCCACAGCTGACCACCGTTTGATTTATGAGTCTGCGTCGGGGTCTCTATTCTTCGATGCCGATGGGGTAGGAGGTACACCGCAAGTACAATTAGCGACTTTAACCAATGCACCGACCTTGACTAACAGCAACATCGTCGTGGGCTGATTTGGTCGCTGCCCAGCTATGGAAGCCTAAGGTTCGTTGACGTGTAATAAATTATGAGGCGATGTTGGCATTGATGGTGAGCAAAGGTGTGGTTCGGTGGATACTGATTGGCTTTTTAAGCGTGTTAATGACAGTTGCGATGCCAGCTGCATTACACTCTTGGTCTGGGATCACTAACCCATCGGCTACGGTGGCAGCTGAGCCCCCTCAAACCTTTTTGAGAGAAGGGCTCGTCTACTACGAGGCCGAACAGTTTCAGGCCGCTATTGAGCAATGGCAGCAGGCTATCCAAGGCTTTGCGACCCAGGGCGATCGCCCTGCCCAGGCCCTGACCTTGGGCTACCTGTCCCTGGCCTATCAGCAGCTCGGTGACTTGACGCAAGCGGCACAAAGTTTAGAGCAAAGCCTCGCGTTGCTGGAATCGGGAGACGTGACGCTGGAGGCCCCTGCCCAAGCCGCTATTTATGCCAAGGTTCTGAATGCGCAAGGCAAACTGCATTGGCTCCAGGGAGAGGTCGAAGCCGCCCTGGCAGTTTGGCAGACGGCTGAGCAAACCTATCGGGCCGCTGAGGATACGGCTGGTGCAGCCATTGCCCAAATCAACCAGGCCCAAGCGTTGCAGCATCTGGGGTTGCAAAGTCAAGCCCAAACCCTTTTGCAGCAGGTTTATCAGCACCTGCTGCTGCTGCCAGATACGGAGCTGAAAGTTGCTGGTTTACGTCATTTGAGCAGTGTCCTGCGACAAACGGGTGATTTAGAAATGGCCCAAAGTCTGCTGCAGGAGAGCTTGTCTTTAGACGTGCAGCCAGCCAGCCAGAGTCTGGTTCTCCTGGAACTGGGCAACACCGAATGGGCGATCGCGAAGCGTCTCATAGCGATTGGGCAGGAGTCCGAGGCGCAAGAGCGCCTCCAGGCCGCACAGCAAGCATACCAGCGCGCGATTGCCCTAGATGCTGTTTTACCGGCACAGCTTAATCTAATTCGGCTATTCGTCGAAACGGGGAATGAGTCAGCCGCGATCGCTGCCGTGCCTGATGCCCAGCGCGCCATTGATGCCATGCGTATCAGCCGTATGACTGCCTATGCCAACATTCATTTGGCGGCAAGCCTGCTGCAACTACGTGAGTCTGGGCAGACCGTCACCAGTGACACCCCCTTCCATCACCTTTCCTGGTCCCTGGCTTCCTCTGTTCCCTCTATCCCCCTAGCGTTAACCAACGAAAGCATCCTTGCACCGGGCGCGATCGCTGAGCGCCTCGCCATGGCCTACCAACAAGCTCAGACTCTACAGGACAAACGCGCTGAGGCATATGCCTTAGGACAACTTGGTTACCTATATGAGCAAACCCAGCAATGGACCGCAGCGCAATCGCTGACTCAGCAAGCCTTATTGGCGCTAGAAACCATTGAGGCCCCAGAGCTGCAGTATCTTTGGGAGTGGCAACTGGGCCGCTTAAAACAGCAACAAGCCGATCAGCCCGGAGCTGTGCAAGCCTACGAAGCCGCCGTCAATAGCCTGCAAAAAGTGCGGGATGATTTGCTCAGCGTGAATGCCGATATTCAGTTTTCCTTCCGCGATCGCGTCGAACCGGTCTACCGGCAATACATCGAGTTGCTGCTGGCAGCGGCTCCTGCTACCCCCCCCTCTTCTCAACGGTTAGAGCAAGCGATTCAGACGGTGGACAGACTACAGCTAGCCGAGTTGGAGAACTACCTCGGCTGTACCCTCAGTCAGGTCAAACTCGTCGATCGGGTAGAGGCTCCTGACACGGCCATTCTCTATCCCATCGTGTTGAGCGATCGCGTGGTGATCATCACGCAGCTACCCGGAACCTCAGCGGTCCTCTCCTATCACGAAACGCAAGTTCCACAGGCAACGTTGGCAGCAACCCTGACATCCCTGCAGACGAATCTAGCCATTCCTGGCCGCACACCCGAAGTGATTGAAGCGGCCCAAAAAGTCTATAACTGGCTCTTGCGTCCGGTAGAGGCTGAGCTAGCGCAGGCGTCAGTCCAGACGCTCGTATTTGTCTTGGATGGGACCTTGCGGAATATTCCGCTCTCAGTGCTACACGACGGCAATCAGTATCTGATCGAGAAGGGCTATGCCGTCGCGATCGCACCGCGTCTCCAACTATTCACCCCAGGTATGACACGCTCCAATCTCCGGGCCATGATTGGCGGTGTCGGCATTCCTCAAGAACTCCAAGGCATACGCTTTAGTCCTATCGCCAAGCTGCAAGAAGAATTGGCAGGTATTTCGCAGTATGTGGACAGCGGCCCCCCACTCATTGATGAGTCGTTTACGCTCGCAAATATTCGCCAGCAATTGCAAACTGGCGAGTTTTCAGCCATTCACTGGAAAACTCACGGTGTTTTCAGCTCGGACCCCGAGGGCACCTATGTGCTGGCTTTTGGTGAACGAATTTCGGTCCAAGATCTGAATGACTTGATTTTATTAGGGAGTCGTAGCGGTATCCAGCCCCTAGAGCTTTTGGTTTTGAGTGCTTGTGAAACCGCCCAAGGTGACGAACGTGCTGTTTTAGGCCTGGCTGGTCTGGCTGCTCGCACCGGCACCCGCAGTGTTTTATCGACTCTCTGGGTGGCCCAAGATACCCCCAATACGGAATTCATGATCCGTTTCTATGAAGCCTTATCACAGCCTGAAACCTCCCTTGCCGAAAGTGTACGCCAAGCACAGCTAGCGCTGATTAATGAGTACGGCTACACCACACCCCATATCTGGTCAAATTACCTGTTAATCGGTAATTGGCTTTAGGCAATTGCGCGCAATGAAGATCCTGACGCAGGCTGATATCGAGGTCAGAAACTCAGAGCTTGGGCCGGATTGATCGAGAAAACTCATTGAGCCAATGAGTTCCGAAAGGTGTCATTTTAGGTATCCTAAGACACGCAAGTTTTGATGATGATCATGACCCATAAACTTCTGCGTCTCAAACCCATTCAATCTTCTCTAGCGCTCGTTATCTTCACATCGCTGGGGTTCAATCTAGTGCTTGGACCCTCCGCAATTGCCGATGGTATTCCCGGGGTTGTCCACGGCACTTCTACCGGCGATGCCCCCAGTCCTGGCTCCAGTACAGCTCCTGCTGAACAGCCCATTACCTCACCCGCGAGTAATGCTTACACGGATGCCATGTTGATTGGCTATGCGGCGGCTGAAGCGGGTGATTATCAGACCGCACTGATTAATTTTCAGCGGGCTCTGGAAGCCCGGCCTGGGGATAAATATGCGCTGGCCGCCATTGAGAATATGGAAACCTACATTGCTCAAGAGCGCATCGAAGCTGAACGCCGCCAGCGATTTACGGATTTGCAACAGACGCTTGATCAGGCAATTACGGTCAGTGATTGGGCCTGTGCGGCTGTAACTGTTGATGAACTGGTCACCTTGGTGCCACCGGAGTCCTTAGAACGGGCTCGCTTGGTTGCCTATCGAGGCGAACTCTCTTCGCTCATCAATGCTGGTGCCGATGTGGATAACTGGTCTACCGTTTGTCCCGGTTGAAGAGAGTGTATTTAAACGTCTGAGCATAAAATATGTCCCTTTTCTTAAGGTTTGCGCTATAAGTAAACATGCGTACCAGATATCGCTAGCCCACCAAATTGCGTAGCGTCTAGTTTGGTCCGCGCCTGGAGGGCAAAGCACGCTTGTTTGACCGTGTTTTGGCTATTAGTTTGTCTGAAGATTCAGTGGAATGAGGAATGGTGAGATGGCTAATTTATGGGTCCGTTCTTTGAGTGCAACGACTGCGATCGCAGCGTCTGTTTTGGCGTTCGCGGCGGCTGCTCCTGCTCAACCCGGTGCTAGTTCTGCTCAGATTCCTGAGGCGATCGAAGAAATTTACTTTGGCAACACCGGTCCCTATTCCAATAACCGCTCCGTTTTTAGCTACGTCAACTTGATCATTGGTTCCGGCGGGTTCCCCGAGCGCCGCGTGATGCGAGATTCTAGAGCCGTGAGTGAAGCCGCCCATTTTTTGATGGACGAGCAGGCGACGACAACGCCAACCATTCGGGTGCCCGATCTCTTCAATCCATACAACACCTCAGTTCAGTTTTTGCCCGCTGGTCAGCCTAGCGTCATTTTGTCTGGCAGTGAGTTTATCTTCGAATCCGCGCTGCCAACGCCGTAGTGCCTAGCAAGGGGATTGTCATCGACGCTAGGATAGAGCCTTATTCTTATCTAACTGCGTCGAATGGCCCCTGTTTCCTGTGCGATCGCTCTCGGTAGTAACCTGGGAGATTCTCTCGCTATTTTGCAAGGAGCTGTGGACCAGCTGAGTCAGCATCGCGATATTACCGTAGTTGCTTGCTCGAGCCTTTATCAAACGGCCCCTGTTGGTCCTCCCCAACCGGATTACTTGAATGCCTGTGTGCTATTGGAGACGGCTTTAGCACCCGAGCAATTGTTGCGCACCTTGCTTCAAATCGAAGCGACTTTTGGGCGGGTGCGACGGGAGCGGTGGGGACCTCGCCTTGTAGATCTGGACTTACTCCTGTTTGGCAGCCTGGTTCTCACCCTTCCTACATTACAGATTCCTCATCCGCGAATGCACGAACGGGCTTTTGTGCTTGTCCCGTTAGCCGAGATCGCCAGCCATTGGATCGATCCCATCTCCGGCAAGGCGATCGCTGAGCTGGTCCAAAATGTCTCCCTGCAGGGTATTCAGCGCCTTTCAGGAGCCGCCCTCACGATAGCTCCCAACGAGTGATATTCTGAGACGAGAGAACCCCGCTGGCGGTAGCAGCGTTGAATGCTGGCTTGTTTCGCTCAGGCGCGGCCTCTTGTTTTGCAGCTCTTTAATCCGCGATGTCTCTTGGTCAAGAACCTCCTCAACTTCTCAAGCAGCGTCTGGTTTACCAGGGACGCAAGTTCAACTTTGAAGTCACTAGTCTGCGACTGCCCAATAAGGCTGAAGGCGAATGGGAATGTGTCCGCCATCCAGGGGGAGCGCTAGCGGTTCCCCTCACCTCTGAGGGCAAGCTTGTGCTGGTTCGGCAGTATCGATTTGCGGTTCAGGGGCGCTTGCTGGAGTTCCCAGCTGGCACCATTGAACCGGATGAAACACCGGCAGAAACGATTCAACGTGAGATCGAGGAAGAAATTGCCTATCACGCGAAGACCTGGACGTCCTTGGGCAGCTTCCCTCTAGCTCCGGGCTACTCCGATGAATTTATTTATGCGTTTCTAGCGACGGATCTAGAACCGATTGAGGCACCTCCTGATATGGATGTCGATGAAGACATTGAAGTGCTGCAGATGACGCCTCAAGAGTTTGAACAGGCAATTTTGAATGGCGAACCTGTCGATGCAAAATCGATCGCGAGTTTCCTGCTAGCAAAACCTTATTTTCCGGCTTAAACACATCGGCAAGATGTTTCTACCATTACTGTTTTACCTCTTAGCCACTGGCCTAGCGGATGCTCAGGGTTTTGTAATAACAGTCGATGTGGCGTCTAGGGGCGAACATCAAATCCTGTCCGCATCAACAAATTTTAGTTAACCTTCCATGCCAAGTGTCTGATATTTCTGTATACTTATGTATGGCAGGTGTTAGTGTTTATACGGCTTAATTCATGGTATTTGCGCAGACATGTTGGCTTACAAAAGTCCGAAACGGTCAGGCATTGATTGAAATGAGGTCAGAACTGATGGCCTGGATGGCTCATTGTTCTGACTGAAATTGCGTATAAAAAGCGCCGTGATAGCTCGGGTGAACGAGGCCGCATACCCGCAGGCTAGATGTTTGTGATATGTTCTCATGGCAAAAAATAAGTACAGAGTTTCAGTATTTATACTTGGCTTCCAGAATGATTTATTAGGAACTTAAAATTTTGAATGCCTGCTATTCAGCTAAAGTACGAATTCTGATTTTAGTTCCAACTCTTACCATAGGTATAAAGATATAGCCTGGAAATCACTTAAATACTGAGTGCAACGTCATACAAACATACTATGAGACAGGAAATTCAATCAGATCCAGCCCCAGGTGTGCAAGCACTTCACGCTACAGGAAAAAAAATACTAGGGCTCGGAAAGGACATTGGATTTTATGGCAACATTATTCATACTCTGCCAGATCTCATCTGGCTAAAAGATCCTAAGGGTGTGTATCTAGCCTGCAATCGTCGTTTCGAGGATTTTTTTGGGGTCTCTGAGCAAGAAATTATTGGCAAGACCGACGATGATTTTGTGAATGCTAGGTTGGCAGATTTATCTCAGGAGCACAACAAAGAAGTCATTCTGACAGGCACTCCATCAACAAACGAAGAATGGAAAACCTTTGCTAATGATGGACATCGTGAACTCCTCGAAGTAAGTAGGCTGCCCATGTACGACGACAATGGGGAACTAATCGGCATACTAGGCATTGGACACGATGTGACGGCTCATAGAGAATCAGAGGAGAAACTTCAGAAAAGTGAAGAACGGTTTTCTCTGGCTATGCGTGGAGCGAATGATGGGCTTTGGGACTGGAATTTGGAAACGAATGAAGTCTATTATTCGCCACGCTGGAAAAGCATGTTGGGTTATCAAAATGATGAACTTGCCGGTGATTTAAATACCTGGAAAAGCTTGGTTCATCCAGAGGATAAAGGCAAGGTCTTGAAAATAGTTCAAGATTACTTGATGGGTAAAGTTGGCTCATTTGATGTCGAAATGCGTATGCAGCATAAAGCCGGACACGAAGTATGTGTGCTGTCGCGTGCATTTCTTGTCCATCGTAATTCTGATGGCAAAGCAGTGCGTCTGGTGGGAACCCACGTTGATATAACGGCCCGCAAGAAAGCTGAAGCATTTGATGAAAAAAATGCTGAAATTCTAGAGATGATAGCAACGGGAAAACCCGCATCAGAGATCTATTCAGAAATCGCCTTAATGTATGAGGGGCGTCATGTTGGTATGCGATGTTCAATGCTGGAATTGCAAGATGGTCGACTGATGCATGGAGGTGCTCCAAGTCTGCCACAGGAATATTGCGAAGCCGTTCACGGTCTGAAAAATGGCCCAAATGTAGGCTCGTGTGGCACATCGACTTATACCGGCAAACGTGTTCTTGTCGAGAATATTGAAACCGATCCCAAATGGGCCCAAATTAAACATGTGGCTCTTCCTCATGGCATGCGTTGCTGTTGGTCGGAACCGATTAAAGATTCCTCCGGCAAAGTATTAGGCGCATTTGGGATGTACTATGACTACCCTGCACTGCCGAATGAGGAGGAGTCAAACGATCTGAAGTCGGCAGCAAGATTGGCTGGGATTGTGATGGAGCGAGACCACGCTCAGAAACGCATACGCGAATTAGCCTATATTGACGATCTAACAGGACTGGCCAATCGTGCTAACTTTTACCAGAATCTGGAAGCTTCGATCGAACGTTCTGATCGCAACACGTCTCGCTTAGGTCTGCTATATATCGACTTAGATGATTTTAAGAGTGTGAATGACAGTCTGGGGCATGATGCGGGTGACTTGTTGCTCCAGGAGATTGCCAAGCGGCTACAAACTGTCACGCGCACAATTGATTTTGTCGCTCGCCTGAGTGGGGATGAATTTTGTATTCTTGTAAGCGATGTCAATGATGACTATACAACGGCTCGTGTGGCTCAACGTTGTCTTGAAACGATATCAGAACCAATTGATTTACTGACTAGAAAGTTTACGCCAGCTTGCAGTATTGGGATTGCGCACTATCCTGACGATGGGCAGGATCTCTCAACTTTAATAAAGGCGGCAGACACTTCCCTTTATGCGGCAAAAGAATGTGGGAAAAACCAATACGCGTTCTATAAGCCTAAACTGACTCAGAAAGCTGAGTATCGGTTTCGAGTGGAGCAAAATTTAAGAGAGGTCGTCGAAAAGCAGCAGTTATCACTGGTTTATCAGCCCCAAATTCAGATGCCTACGGGCAACATTATTGGTGTTGAAGCATTATCACGATGGCATCATCCACGATTAGGTCAGGTTCCGCCGACTGACTTTATTGCTACGGCTGAAAGAATCGGCGTGATTAAGCCTTTGACTGAATGGGTATTGAGAACTGCGTGCAATCAAGCTGTTGCCTGGAAGAAAGCCGGTTTGCCGGCAATTCGTATGGCGATTAATATTTCTCCAGTTCACTTTCTTGATAAAGATTTTCTATCCCTGATTAAGCGCATTATTGATGAAACAGGAATGGTGCCATCGGAACTAGAACTGGAGGTGACTGAGAGTGTTGTGCAGACAGATCAACAAAATCTCTCAATTTTTCAAGAATTGAAAGATCTGGGAGTCTTATTGGCCATCGATGATTTTGGAACAGGATATTCGTCGTTGGCATCGCTTAAACACCTGACGGTAGATTGCCTGAAAATCGATAAATGCTTTATTGATGATATGCTTGCCGATAATAAATCAAAGATCTTGATCGGTTCCATGATCGAAATTGGCCACAATCTAGAGCATGAAATCATTGCCGAAGGGGTTGAACTCGCAGAACAGTGTCATACTCTCCAAAAGCTCGGTTGTGAGACTGCACAGGGATTTCTATTTAGTGAACCTGTTAGTTCTGATGAAATATCAAAACTTTTAACTGACAGCCTTATCTGACTAATCAGGATGACAGATGAAATTCATGCCGATCAACCCTGCTGAAAAGGATAACTACAATTTGCCCATCGACCAGAATATTGGAGCTATCTCAGATCTTGAAGCCAGTGGTTCAAATCGCGGTTAATTAGCTCTGCTAGACGCCGAGTGTCAGGCTCCAACTCTCTCATCAGGCGGTAGCGTAATTCAGATTCTAGAGGTTTACGGGGTGCCTTTTGGGTATTCAGTTTCTTCAACTTTGCCTTTGCACCTTCGAGCAAAGCTCGTCGCATCGATTGCGGTATAGGCAGTAGATATTTCCCCATTTCAAGCACCTGGCTAGGAGGATATTTAATCAGGGTTTGCAGCCAGGTGTTGCGGATTTTTCTGTTAGAGTTCTTGGCTATAAAGTCTGTCTCGAAAGTTGGATCAGCTCCAATGAAATCAAGCGTTTCTTGGAAAATTGTGGCTGTATTGCGAGTGAAGTCTTTGAATAGAATGACCTTCACATTGTCTTTGCCAAAGATATTGAAATAGCGCTCTACTTGATCGGCATAGCGGGCAAAGTCTCGATAAAAAAGAATTTGAGGTTCAACACATCGCTCGGGAATTTCTTGTCCTTGCTTGCGGGCTGCTTCGAGGTCGATCGCGGCTCCAAAATCTTGGACTGTCTCACTAGAGCCGTTGAACAAATGCTGACTGTGGAAAGAATACATCATCTCAACCGGTTCACGGAGCATGATGATAATCTTTGCCTTTGGATTGAACTCGTAGATTGCTTGAGCCGCTGTTTTGGAGTAAAGATAGGTCGGGCTACCTTCGCCACAAATTTTGTCCTTGCCCTCAGCAAACAGATCCAAATAACCTTGCAGAGAATTGACTTTATTTTTGCTCTTCAAGTCTGTGTCGAAATAATGTAGCTCCTTAAGCTTGGGAATAAAAACATCGGGATGACGATCAAGATATTTGCAAAACGCCGTTGTCCCGCACTTAGGGGCTCCAACAATGAAGAAACTAGGCTGTAGCATAGTGAGCCGATTCGATAAGTTCATGCCTCAAGACCCGTCTAGGCTACCCGTTAAACCATATGGGTGACCAGCTTAACTTCGAAGAGTTCCTCAAACCAGAGCTTCTTATCCTCTAAGTTCCACAGCTCGGATGCGCAATCATCGTAGGGCGACGAAGGCTTGAGATCCAGGTGTAGAGTTTTGGTGGCTGCATGGTAACGGTAGGTGACGGATTGGATAGCACCGATACTACGACGGTCAAGAGCCACAGCCACCCTCACCATGGCGCTTAACTCACTGACCATTTGCCGATGGTGTTTAGTTAGGTTTTGGAAGCTTTCGTGCTTCTTCTTCGGATAACTCTTGCGATGGTAACGGGCAATGTTAGCAATGACTTCAAGTTCTGTTTCGGTGTAGCCGAGCAACTCACCATGGCGGATGAGGTAATAGGAATGCTTGTGGTGTCCAGAGTGGCTGATAAAGTGCCCACAGTTATGGAGAATAGCCGCTGCCCAGAGTAACTCTCGTTCCGGTTGACCCCAGTTGTGAAAAACTCCTTGGGTAGCGTCAAACAAACCCAGAACAAAATGGGCAATCCGATCGCTACGATCCTCAATCACTTGATACTTCTGCGCGGTTGCCCAGACACTGCGTTCACGCACAGAGTCTTGAAACTGCATGCGGTCTTCGATCAAGCCACGCGTTAGCATCCAATTAACCACGACCCCCTCACGCAGGGCACGTTCACAGATCGTAAGGCGCTCGACTTCCATCAAATCCATCGCTTCTTGCAGAATAACTGCACCCGCGACCACAATCTCGGCGCGTCGGGCCGACATTTCTGGTAGTTCCAGTCTTTCTTTAAAGCTCATGCGGCGCAGTCGATCCACCCAGGTTCGTAGCTCTTGTAGACTCATCTCGCAACCATTCAGCGGTTCTGGCACAAACCCGAGTCGCTCTTCAGCGGCCAAGATGGCTAGACATTCAGCCGTACCAGAAGTCCCGACCAAACGGAGCTTTTCGCCCGGTTCCAGGTGCGTTCTCAACTCCTCTATCGGGGGCTCGATGCGCCCCCGGACATAGGCTCTGAGATAGGTGAATTCTTCATCACTGATGGGATTTGTCGTGACAAAACGAGCCGTTAGTCGGACGGCCCCGACTTTCGTGCTATGTAAGAAGCGATGGGGTTCGCCAGTGCCCAGAATTAATTCGGTGGAGCCGCCGCCAATGTCGATGATGGCATGGGGCTGATTATGAAACTCCATCCCCGAGAGCACTCCCAGGTAAATCCGTCGGGCTTCTTCAGTCCCTGCGATGAGATTGATGGAGAGGCCAACTTCACGCTCAACTTGCTGTAAGAAAGCTTTGCCGTTATGTGCCTCGCGGACAGCACTGGTCGCCACTGCAATGATCTCTTCAGCCTTAAAACTCTCGGCGATCGCCCGACACCGTTTCAGGGCTGCAATGGCTCGCTCCATAGCTTCTTGGGAGAGATTGCCATCGTCTGAGAAATTCCCCAGGCGAACGGTTTCCTTCTCGCGGTCAACAATCGTGAAGGCAGGCAAGGTCGGTTTAATTTTGGCGATCACCATATGAATGGAATTGGTACCCACATCAATGGCGGCAAGGATGCGATCGCGTCTCATTCCCAGCGCCTCAAAGCGAGGGGCCTGGGACACTACGGAGTTGGGAAGCGGAGAAATGGTCTCAACCATAGCGAGTCTTAAAGAGTTTTGTCTCAGATCCTACAAGGGGAGTTGATGATATCCGAAGATACCTAACCCTATTCTCTACCGTCTCTTTACAAAGAAAACTCAGGAATTCACGATTGCCTCAACTGCCTCTGCCTGGCTAGGCAGGATATCTGTCAGAACTTCACAGCCCGCAGGTGTGATCAAGACGTCGTCTTCAATTCGGATGCCCCGAATTTTTTTGAATTGAGCGAGGCGTTCCCAGTCCACCATGTCGTCATAGCACTCCCGCCGCGAAGGGTCTTGTAATATACCCGGCACCTGATAAAAACCGGGTTCAATCGTGACAACCATACCGGCTTGTAAGGGACGGTCTAGTCTAAGAAAACTAAGGCCGAAGCGATCGCTGCGTTGCCGTCCTGGTGCATATCCAGCCAAATCGCCCAAATCTTCCATGTCATGGACATCAAGTCCTAGCAGGTGACCGACACCATGGGGAAAGAACAGGGCATGGGCATCTTGCTCTACAAGCGTATCGGGTTGCCCCTTCAAGATACCCAGATCCACCAGTCCCGCAGCGATGGTCCGGCAGGCCAGCAGGTGCAAATCCCGATATTCTACCCCCGGACGTGCCATCGCGATGCAGGCATCATGGGCAGCCAAAACAACGTCGTACAGATCTCGTTGCGGTGCCGTGAATGTGCCACTGACGGGCCAAGTCCTGGTGATATCGGAAGCCCACCCTGAGGGCGCTTCGGCACCTACATCGGCCAAAAGTAAGTCGCCCGACTGGAGCGTATGATGATACACCTCGTTATGGAGCACTTCCCCATGAACCGTGACGATACTGTTATAGGCACAGGTCATGCCATGCCCCATGATGATTTCCTCCATGGCGGCCCGTACGGCTGCTTCGGTCTTGTGCGGAGCGGTTGCCTGCATGCCTGCCTGATGTGCTTGTACAGAGACTACAGCAGCTTCGCGAATAGCGGCGATCGCGCTGTCATCATGCGTTAGCCTGACGGCAATAATCGCCTCAGCTAATGCCTTATCCTGAGACGGGTGCAGCATTTCCCGCAGTTGCATCTGGGTCGCAGCGGTGGCTGCGTCCTGCACAGGCAGCGTTGCCGTTCCTTTGGCAAAGTCCGCTAACGTTTCTAACGGGTAAGCGGCCTCGGCCCCCATTTGTGTGGCCAGTTCCTCCCGGGTTAGGGTTGGGCCGTGCCACAGCGCATCTTCGGGTGTTGCCTCATCAACAAACAAGGTCAGCCGTTCACCATCCAAGCGGATCGCCGCATTGGCCAACGGCATCCCCGCAAAGTAGAGAAAGTGACTATTGGCCCGAAATGGATAGGTATTAGCCGGAAAGTTGCGGGCACTTGCTTGCCCAGACCACAGCATGACAGGGAAGTCAATCTGCGCCGCCAGTCGCTGCCGACGCTGGTGCAGCGTAGCGGCCAGGTTGGTGGGGGAAGCGATCGCGATCATCCTCAAATCTCCTGAAAAATTCGGTATTCGATAACAGACAGCAGTGGGTATTGGGGCTGTGCGGAATTCGGCATCTTAGACAGTAGTTATGGGCAAGCAAGCTTTGAGCGGAACACGACGCCAGTCTTGAGTCAATGACCCCAAAATCGATGTCCCCCTAGCTTTAACGCATTTCAGGTCGGAAAACCGTTCCTGAATCGATTTTTATGCAAAATCCTGCTCACCCAAACGTCAATTTACTGGTTCTAGCGATATTGATCGCTACCAGCGGCTCAGCTTGTGTGGATGCGCCCAGTTCGAGGCGATGTCAGCAGTTCAGCAGATTCAAACAGCCGCCACCGTCGCCGTCGCTAT
>JBCBTQ010000125.1:0-16782 GCA_039818605.1 Cyanobacteria bacterium J06639_14
CTTCTTCGGTCGGAGCTTCGGTTGGCAGAGGCCCTAGCTTGACTCCATCAGGATAGTATTCCCAACCGTCTTTGATCTTGATGTCCTGCCCCCAAGGCAACTCGTACTTTCCTTCAGCCAAGTCCTTCACCCAAGTCAGGTAATTTTCACGCTCACCACCAGGCTTACCTACATAGCCACGGCAACCAACATTGAAGATATTGTTTTCAAGCGCCCAGTTCTTGCGAGCCTCATCCACCATTCGTGGGAATAGTTCAGCCGTCACAATTTCCCAAGGATTACGATGACCCTGCTGAATTACATTGCCATCGTAGTTGCAAACAGTGCCTTCACCAAAGTAGTAGAACACACCGTCATAGCCTGCCAAGTTGACAGAGATGGTGTACATCAAGTTCTGCCAAGCATTCGTTTGATTTGTCAAGATCCACTGGTCGTTGACCTGAGTGGAATACCCAGAAATGCGGATATAAACATTGCACCCTTTATAGGCCGCTTCGCGCGCTAATTCAGGGAACATGCCATCATGACAAATGCAAACCGCGAGTTTAGATCCCTTCGGTCCATCACAAACGGGCATCCCATAATTTCCTGGATACCAGGGCTCAATTGGCACCCAAGGCTGTAATTTCCGATAGTGAAGGGCAATCTCACCTTGATCGTTGATGATAATTGCTGTGTTAAAAGGCGGCAGTCCAGGCACATCATTTTTCTCCATCAGAGAAAAGACGCCCCAAACTTTGTTGCGCACACAAGCAGCTCGGAACTGATCAATTTCTGGACTATCTACTGTCAAAAGCATTTCGTCATAGGTCCAGATTTTCGTATTCAGCCCTTGAGTAGAGTACTCCGGCATCACAATCAGATCGAGGCCAGGATAACCCGCTTTAGTATTATCAACAGCTTTACAAATTTGCTTAACCTGAGTCTGAATATCTTGCGGGCCAGTAATGACTGGAACCGGATACTGAATCATGGCAACGAGAAGAGACTCTGACCATGAACTGACACTCCCTGTACTACCCATATCGAAGTCCTCCTAAGGACAGTGATTTATGGCAAGCATCATAGGGAAGCAGATGGGCGAGTTATGTATATGCCAACACGGAATGAGAATGATTATTATTCTCATTCCGTGACATGCTGTATGACTGAATCGGTCGCGTCATCAAGAGATGATGGAATGCGGCAAACTGATATGGCCTTTATGAGAGGCCGTAATTGACGAGTCTGGACAGCGTGAGGCTTGGCCCGAGCGAGTGATGGCGATCTGGCCAAGGCAGATAATATTCGCGATCGACTGGCGGCAGTGGGAATTGCGGTGGTTGCTTCACCCGAAGGAAATGAGGTTTGATCGGCTCTTATGCTGCTTGCAACAGCGCCATCTGCTGAACCAGAGCCTGGGCCGTCTGAGCGGCTTGTCGATCCACAGAACTCAGCGATGTTCCTCCGATTTGGTAACAGTTGGTAGTCATCCCATAGGCATCGATGAGTGCCCTCGTAGTTGCATTGACCAAGAGCTTCCCATCATCGTCAACTACGGCTGCACCCTCGGCGATCGCCAGACTATAAATCGGTGCAATCTGGTTATCAAATCCGGTCGCTAAAATCACGAATTTGGGCTGCCAGTAATTGTTGTTAGGCCCTGCAATAGTTGGCGTTGCACAATGGGTCAAGAATGTACCCGCTTGCAAAGACAAACGCCCAGCCTGCATGGCCGCTAGCATCAACTCAGCGCAAGCCCACGACTGAGTGGCAAACAGATGTTTCACACTGCTGAACAGCCGCCGCATTTTGACTCGCTCCTCGCTTGACAGCAGGTCATTCGTCCGAGCAAAGAAAGACATGACCGGACGTGCTAAACGGGCTAGCGGGTGAACCGGGGTTGCCTGCTGCAGGTAGTCAGCCAGAAACCGGCCATAATTCTCGATATGCAGCATGGCCTCCCATCCCGGATAAGCGACATCACTCATCTGATAAGCCGTAAGCAGTGACTGCCTCAGCAGGTATTGCGCCCACCGAGCTGTTGGCTGGCGCTGCATCTGCTGCCGCGTGAGCCAGGGACAGGTGTACGATACAGCAGGTTCTATCTGAGGTAGTCGAGCATAGCCTCGACGACTCACCAGACTCACTCGCTCTACTCCCAAGTTGTACAGTGCATGCAAGGCCACCTCAATACCCGATGGTCCTGCACCGACTATCGTCACGTGGTCAGGCAACGCCGCCCCGTAGCGATCGCAGGGATACGCCGCAAACACGCGTCCCTGCCACTCGGGGCGAATGGGCGCAAACCGATGACCAATGGTACACACAAACTGATTAACCCGATAAGACGCAGTTCGCGTCTGCACGTAAACCCTTTGTTGAGCAGGGACAAAACTTTGTACCGCTTGAGAAATCGTCTTTACCCTGATGTGACTGGGTAGGTAGGCCAGTAGCCGCCGAAACTGCTCATTTAGATACAGGCCATACACCCCTCGAGGACTGGTCCCGTAAAGATCGTCCAGGGTATGAGTGGGATGGCGCTGCTGCCCCTGTTCTGGGGCAAAGCTGGGATATAGCGCCATGAGCAGGTCACGGTTAGCCTGCATCCAGTTAAAGTAGTTCACTGTGTCGAAGCGCTGCTGGGCAAAGTCAAACCCACGAACAGCACTGCTACCGTTGAAGGTGAACAAGGCAGGCTGAATCGGATCGTACACTTGTCCGCCACCGATCAAGGTGGGCTTAGCCAGTGCCTTAAAATGAGCCAGTCGAGCTTGCTGAGCCTCTGTCAGATTCGCCTCTTGATAGGTACGCTCTGGTTGAAAGAGATAGATCTGTGTCGGTGTCTCGGGTCGGTCACGTAGTTGGGTGACTAAGTGACCGAGCGTCGCAAACCCGCTGACACCAGCCCCTGCGATCGCAATTCGCCAAGGCTTAGTCCAGCCAGTACTGCAATTATCTTTGTAAGTAAACATTGCTAGGAACAACACCCCCGAACAAGTCGGGGGTTGAGAAATCAAGTTCAATCGCTGCCGTAGTCACCCTGCCGGCAAATGCGTTTACAAGGCCAAGCTTTCGGCATGAACCCCTAACGGAAACAACAAGTATTCATTCCAACAGCGCCAGAGATAAGCCGTTATTGCCTTACGTCGCCCCAGCTCACTTTCAAAAGCAAACGTCACTTCCGATGAGCCAGGAATGAGCTGAGCCAGTGAATGATCGCAACCGCAGCCGTGCTGAATCAAAAGCCCCTGACGACTCGCACACGACTGCACCAGCATTTGCACCGCTGTCACATTCAGGCTATGTAAGCAAGCGTCATAAGCCCGCTTCACCCCTTGCATCTGAGGGTCGAAAAACATGGGACGAGCTTCGTAGATTGAGGCTCGCTCAATGGGACATAGCAGCATCCAGTAGAAGCAAGCGGGCAAAGCATAGCCGAACTGAGAGAAAACCTCCCGCACAAAAGCGATGACTCTTTCAGTTCCGTCCGTTGCTCGGGCTGTCTGCATTACTAGATGAAAGTCAGGGTAAGCCGTAGTTCGGAAGTCATGACCAAAAAACTCCAGGGTTTCCATTGCTCCCTGCCGGTAGAAAGATTGGAAGTCAAACCCTTTTTGAAATACTTCGGGACTACGGTCCGTTGCCTTGGTTAGAAATAATCGCGCTAGTACAACCAGAAAATCCGGCTCAGGGTGACCAACCGCGACCTCACGGTTGGCGATACGCTGCCAGATGGGGGGCAGTTCTTCTAGGGGAACAACATTCGTGCCAGTTAAGAGAGCGCTGATGGAAAGCGACTCTGAAACATTACCAGCAGAATTTAGGACTGAAACCATGTCAATGACTGACTCCTCATGTAGATGCAAGAAAAAATCCTAGACCCGAACAACGTTACAGAATTTGCAGGGCAATGATAATGATAATCATTTCACCCAACTGCATATTTAGACGAACTGTGAAGCTATAGTGCCACCTCGAAACAAGTCATTACAATTGCGGTTCTGACATAGGGGTATCAAACCTTACTTGTTGCGCTGAGACTTAGCCAAAGAATTCATGGATTCTTTGGCTGCCATAAAGGATCCTCTGCATCGCCAAATCACCACTCTGATGGATGCGCATATTCACCGTCTGAGAATCCGTGTCTTGCTAGCGATCGCAACCATACCTGGAGTTTTCTCCCACGCCACGGCGAGAAAGAGAAGTTCGGCATAACTAAGGGGATTTCTCGAAATGAATATACCGCCGTAGGTTGGTGTCGAGGCACGAGACCCAACACCTCCAGAATTTCTATGCAGCTGGGTTTTACTGCGTTCAACCCAGTCTCCAAAAGCTCCCTTTTCGGGTAATTTCTTTCGCATAGATCCCCTTAGTGTCCACACTTAGTTCCCCGATGACCGATAGAGGATAAGCAATTTTGAAGTCACAACTGGCGATCTGTAACTAAATTGACAAATTCAGGGTTAATTTCAACTGCAATCCTGAATTCCTAAAGAAAATCCTATCAAGTCCCAAAAATGATCCAATGCGGTTCGCATTTAACCTTGGTAAGTTACAAAGCAATACTTTATTTCGCCAACCCGTTCTTGACAGCTGGCGATCGCGTTCAGATGGACTAGGTCTATGGTTTTTGCATCAACAACTTCGACTAATCAACGCTGGGGAAACTTAAATTGCGATCGCGGCGAACTGTCTGATTTGCAGTTAGCATGCATCATTTGCGGTGGCCAACACCTCACCAGCGATCACTTGGCCTTCATGGAAACAATGCCCAAAGATCCGGTCGACATGGTAGACGACCTGGTCCGGATGGGCATCTACAAGGAGAATCAGCTACGGGCGGCTGACGCAGTGAATGCTTATGAATTGCGGAAGACGCTCTTCCTAAAGACGGTAGGACGTGGCGATCCGAACCGTGAGCGACTGATTTTAGCCTTGTGTCGGCAAGCCGGTGGTCTCGAAAATGCCTTTGCGGCAGCGTTTGGCCCTCAAGCCGGATTGTTCTTCGCAGACTCCATTCGCAACAGTGGCACTACCCGCCGCGAATTCATGCGGAATATGGCTGTAGGAGCTGCATTAGTGTCGCTGGCTAGCTGCGGTGGCGGTGGCGGCGTGAGTGAAGAGCCTTCCACGGAGGATACGCCTGAAGAACCCATTGCTACCGACAATTTGGAGAAAACCGATCTGAAGATTGGTTTTATCCCCATCACCTGTGCGACGCCCATCATTATGTCGGAGCCGCTGGGCTTCTACGAGAAGTATGGCTTCAATGCTGAAGTAGTGAAAATGCCGAGCTGGGGTGCAGTGAGAGACTCGGCGATCGCGGGTGAACTCGACGCCTATCACATGCTTGCCCCCATGCCGATTGCCATGACCTTAGGCTTAGGTTCCGCTGCTTTTGGCGTCAAGCTAGCCAGTATTGAGAACATTAATGGTCAGGCAATCACTGTCGCAGAGAAGTACAAAGGTCAGGTGAACGGACCGGCGGACTTTAAGGGCTTTACCATCGGCGTACCGTTCCCCTATTCCATGCATAACCTGTTAATGCGCTACTACCTAGCCACAGGTGGTCTGGATCCTGATGTAGACGTCAAGATTCGTCCGGTTCCCCCACCAGACAGTATTGCTCAGTTGGTAGCTGGCGACATTGACGCCTACCTGATGCCCGATCCCTTCAACCAGAGAGCTGTCTTTGAAGGCGCTGGCTTCATTCATCTGCTAACGAAGGATCTTTGGGAAGGCCATCCCTGCTGTGCGTTTGCAGCCAGCGAGGAATGGATTGACACCAATCCCAACACTTTCCGAGCCCTGAACAAATCGATTATTGAAGCCGCTGGCTATGCTCGTGATCCGAAGAACCGACCGGAAATTGCTAAGGCGATTTCGGAGCGGGCATTCCTGAACCAGCCGGTAGAGGTGGTAGAAGCGGTACTCACCGGCAACTTCGACGACGGCAACGGGAATACCCTAAGCGTGCCGGATCGGATTGACTTTGATCCTTACCCCTGGCAGAGCTTTGCGAACTGGATTTCTTCGCAACTGGTGCGGTGGGATCTCCAGGGGGATGGCAAAGCTGGCGAGATTATTCCTAGCGAAGGCTATGAGACGGTTGGTAAAGACATCTTCTTGACCGATTTAGCCCGTGAGTTGGCGCAAGAACTGGGCCAAGAGCCGCCAACGGATATCTACCGAACCGAGACCTTGAAATTTGACACGTTTGACCCGGCTGACCCCGGAGCTTACGTGCAAAAGCAAATTGACGAAAACGGTGTTTAGCAACGCAGGTAGAAGGAGGTCGTAGGTATGGCGCTGAGCAAACCTGCAGGCACAACAACCTATTACGGTGGAGAGCGAGAGTCGCTCTTCTTCAATGAAAACGTTCGAGCCCTGCTTCTGTTTTTAGGATCACTCATTGCGTTTCTGTTGGTTTGGGAATTGGGAGCCCGCTTTGGCATTTTTGCTAAGGGCATGCCTACCGCTTCCAAAACAATTCAAGAGTTGTATTGGTGGTTAACACATCCCTTTTTTGACAACGGTCCCAATGATTTGGGGATTGGTTGGAATCTGTTGATTAGCCTGCGTCGGGTCGCGATCGGGTACATTGCAGCATCCTTGATCGCGGTACCGCTCGGTATCTTGATTGGGATCTCACCGATCGCCCAGAAAGGCTTCAATCCCTACATTCAGCTTTTGAAGCCAGTCTCACCACTGGCTTGGCTACCGTTAGGGCTCTACATCTTCCGCAACTCGGAGATGACGGGGATTTTCATCATTCTCATTTCCAGCATCTGGCCCACACTGATTAACACCACGTTTGGTGTTGCCAATGTCAGCCAAGACTATTTAGACGTCTCTAAAACACTAGGGGCATCGCGCCTACGCACCATCTTCAAAGTGATCATTCCAGCCGCGCTGCCGAATATCGTTGCGGGTCTCCGCATCAGTATGGGCATTGCCTGGCTCGTTATCGTCGCTGCGGAAATGCTGCTGGGTAGTGGGTTAGGCTATTTCATCTGGAATGAGTGGAATAACCTCTACATTCCCAATATTCTGGTCGCCATTTTCATCATTGGCTTGGTGGGTTTGATTTTGGATAGCATCTTCGGTGCTCTCGAAAAGTTTGTTGCATTTGGTCGCAAATCGTGAGTGTTGCTTCTGTGAACAGCGTTCCTCCGACGGATACCTTCTCGCCCTCGGCTCAGCTCTCAATCCGTAATGTGACAAAGGTCTTTCATGGCAAGAAAGATCTCTTCAGCAAGGTCACAGGCAAAGCATCCGCAGATTTTTTGGCGATCGAGGACATCAGTCTGGATATTGAGCCCAATACATTCGTGACCATTATTGGGCCATCAGGTTGTGGCAAATCGACCCTGCTGAATATAGTGGCTGGTCTGTCGCCAACCACCAACGGCGAGATTTTGCTTAACGGCGTTCCGATTACAGGTCCCGGTCCTGATCGCGGCATGGTGTTTCAGAACTACGCACTCATGCCGTGGATGACCGTGGAGGAAAATATACGCTTTGCGGTCGAAACGGTCTATCCCAAGCTGTCACCCAAGCAAATGCAGCGCACCATCACGGAACATATTCAGCTGGTGGGATTGGCCGGAGCGGAAACGAAACATCCCCATGAACTCTCGGGCGGTATGCGTCAGCGCGTCGGCATTGCTCGGGCGCTGGCCATTAGCCCCCAGATTTTGTTGATGGATGAGCCGTTTGGCGCACTGGATGCCCTCACCCGTGGCTTTCTCCAAGACGAAGTTGAACGGATTTGGGAGCAGCAGCGCAAGACTGTCATCATGATCACTCACAGCATCGAAGAGGCCCTTCTCCTCTCCGATCGCATCGTCATGATGACCCGTGGCCCGGCTGCCCGCATTGACGAAATTCTCGAAGTTCCCTTTCCTCGACCCCGCAACCGCGAAACCATCGACCAGCACCCGGCTTACCACAGCCTGAAAGCGGAGATGGAGAGTCATTTGTTTAGGGAAACCAGGGCCGTCGAGGAAGCCAGGATAGGCAGGTAGGAGTAAAAGGGTGGATAGGTAATGGGGTAATAGCGTAACGGTAAACCGTAGGGGCAGTTTCAGCCGATCGCTTGATCGAATAAACCGACAACCTGCATTGAAAACCTACCCCGGTCACCAATAACCAATAACCAGTCACCCATAGTCACCCACCCATAACGAATAACAAGTTCCGCAATACAGTTAACCAACATATCCACGAGGATCTAATCATGGCAATTTCCGAAGTAACTGCAAAGCTGCTGGCCGCTAAGAAAGCAGCAGGATTGACCTTTGCCGACCTGGAAGCCAAAGTAGGCTGCGATGAAGTGTGGATCGCATCGGTAATTTATCGGCAGGCCAGTGCATCGCAGGAAGAAGCCACGAAGATTGTCGAGGCCATTGGGGCCGATGCCTCATTTATCGAGGAACTGATGGAATGCCCGGTGAAGGGATCTTTGGAGCCGGTAATCCCGACCGATCCCCTCATCTATCGCTTCTACGAAATCATGCAGGTTTATGGCATGCCAGTCAAAACCGTGGTGCATGAGAAGTTTGGCGACGGCATTATGAGTGCAATTGACTTCACTATTGATGTCGAGAAGGAAGAAGATCCCAAGGGCGATCGCGTCAAAATCATCATGTGTGGTAAATTCTTACCCTACAAGAAGTGGTAGCGCCTGACTCCACCCTGTCTGCTCTGGCACCTGGGATTTTTCCCTGCACCAGAATCAAAATTCTGAACGTGCCAACGCTTGAAGTCGAAACGTCACATTCCGCAATAGGGAAAGTGGCGTTTTGATTTGATGAGAAGTAGTTTACGTTGCCAAGGATGTATTCATGCTGAAGCTACATGATCTCTCCCTGTCGGGTAATTGCTACAAGGTCCGCCTCTTCTTAGCATTACTGGGAATTGAGTGTGAGTTCATTGCAGTCGACTTTATGGCGGGTCAGCATAAGACGCCTGAATATCTAGCCCTGAATCCACGAGGAGAGATTCCCATCCTCCAGGATGAAGACTTCACCCTATGCGATTCCCAAGCTATTTTGGTCTATCTGGCCAGCAAATACGCGAGTGAAGCATGGCTCCCTCAAGATGCAGTGGGTCTCGGGCAAGTCATGCAGTGGTTATCCACAGCCGCGAATGAAATTGCTCGCGGCCCGAATGATGCCCGTCTGGCCAAAAAGTTTGGCTATAAGTTGGATCTTGCCACCGCCCAGAAAAAAGCTCACCACATCCTTCCGATTGTGGATCAGCACTTGAGTCAGCAAAACTGGCTCACCCTGGGACGCCCGACGATCGCCGATATTGCCTGTTTTCCCTACATTGCTCTGGCTCCTGAAGGTGAGGTGATGTTGGAAGAGTATGGTGCGATTAATCAATGGATCGATCGCATCAAACAACTCCCTAATTTTGTCGGGATGCCCGGTATCGATGCCGCCTAATGTCATCACCCATCTGTAGCGCCGTAAAATTTTAGGTCGCTACAGATTTCACGTCGCTAAATATTCCATGTCTCTCCATAGCGTGTCTACACATCACGTCTCCACACCCTCACGTTTATCCTGAAACACCATGTCAACACCCCCTAAACTTGTCCCCCCATTTGATCGCGACATTGCTATCAAAAAGGTCCGTATGGCCGAAGACGCTTGGAATAGCCGTGACCCAGATCGGGTCTCCATGGCTTACACCGAAGATAGCCACTGGCGCAACCGAGCTGAAGTTTTTCAAGGCCGTGAAGCCATTCGGGCTTTCCTTCGTCGCAAGTGGGATAAAGAGCTAGACTATCGGCTGGTAAAAGAAATGTGGGCCTTTGGCGAAAATCGGATTGCGGTCCGGTTTCAGTACGAGTGGCATGACGATGCCGGGCAATGGTATCGCGCCTATGGCAATGAAAACTGGGAGTTTGATGAAAATGGTTTAATGCGACGGCGCGAAGCTAGCATTAACGACCGCCCCATCGCCGACGCTGATCGTCGCTTCCATTGGACCGCGCCTGGTCCTCGCCCCCAAGATCACGCAGGCCTGATCAACTCACCGGTGTAGAAGCGCCGCAGTCACCGACATGGCGATCGCAGCTGATCACTTAACTCGCATTCAATTGGGAGACAAGGTAGACAGTTTTAAATGTGTCTACCCCTCCGTAAATTTGCTTAGGTGGCTGGATAGGTTGCGGGCGTAGCAACGATATTCCCCCTATGCAATCTACCTTATTTCTTGGTTCTACAATTTTGGCTGTGAGTACTGCTCTGCTTAGCCTTGCCGCCCCTAGTCAAGCAGCTATTTTGTGGAATGAGGCAACGAATGGTGATTTGTCTGATGATGGTTTGGCACCGACACAATTGGGTGAATTACTACTCGGTAGTAATTCCCTAACAGCTACCTTCAACGCGGGCACAGAGGATCCGGATCCTGACTATTTCACCTTTGTTGTACCTGAAGGATCGGTCCTCACGGGCATTGAACTCCTTTCCTGGGAAACCGAGCCTACTTTTGAAGACATTGCTTTCTTTGCCGTTCAGTCGGGTCCTGTTTTTGATTTTGTCGTCCCTGAGGACCGTAGCAATGCTAATGGTCTGCTGGGGTGGAGCCACCTCCGAAGCACCCAGGTAGGCACCAACAAAATTTTGATTGAATTGGGTGCGTCTGATGAATCGCATGTAGAAAGCGGCGTCGCTAACTTTTATACCGAAGAAGTCGCCCTCTACTCAGATGAGCTATTGACCGAGTTTCCTGAACTCCCCGAGCGCTTGGTTGCCCTCACTGATCAGTGGGTTCCTGGCGCTGCAGGCTTTGACGTTCCCCTTGAGGCTGGTACCTACAGTTTTTGGCTACGCCAAGGCTCGGATATCAGCATCACAACGGGCCTGGATTTTAAGACCGCAGCTGTCTCGACCTCGGAACCCGCGAGTGCGATCGCGCTTCTGACGCTCACCCTCGGGACCTTAGCGTACAAGCGTCGGCAGGCCACGCACTAAGGGATTTCCAGAAAGAAGTGCTTCTGCCAGGGCAGGTTGAGCCAGCATTCAAGGTTTGTCGTCTGTATATCGACAGCCAAACAGACTCTGAAATGATGTTTACCACCTGCCAGGGGGCAAGCGTGAACCAGGTGAATCTGACTGGAACGCTCTATTCCGAGAAGTCCAAGAAGAACTCAGCGTCACCTTAATTCGTGAAACGTTAACAGAAATGTTGACAGTAGAGGAGGTCGCCTATGGTTACTAAGCACCCACGCGGGTTCACATGAAGTGTTGCCAAGCTGACTATGCCGGTGAGCTGCAACCAATGTCTGAAATTGCCGCGATCGCTTGGCTCAGCTACGCCGATTTAGCCCAATGCGCGCCCGCGTGTCAGCGAGTCATCGAGCATCTACATAAACATCAACTGATTACATAGAGACGATCCAAGATAACAGCCTCTACCTTCTGTCCGGAGTTGGGGTCCCATCACCAGAATATTGAATAGTCAAAAGCGCAGTCTTATCTAATGGCTGTAGTCCAACCCTGAAGGTAGATCCATGGCAACCCAACAGCTTCAGCTTCAGGGGATGAGCTGTGCCAGTTGTGCAAAAGCCATTGACGAAGCGATACAAGCAGTTCCAGGCGTTACATCCGTCAACGTCAATTTTGCGGAGGCACAGGCTGTCGTCAGCTTTGATGCCCAGCAAACGAACCTGGAGGCTATCCAACAGGCTGTCACAGATGCAGGCTTTCAGGCCATCCCGAGCCAGCCCCCGAAAGAGTTGGTGGATCCACAGCCATCAACCGGCATACCGGTAACCAAACAGCAGTTACAGCTCCAAGGCATGAGCTGTGCCGCCTGCGCCAGTGCCATTGAAAAGGCAATTGCAGGCGTTGCAGGCGTTAATTCCGTGAACGTCAATTTTGCCGCCGAACGCGCAACTGTTCACTTTGATCCTCAACAAGCCAACCTGAACACCATTCAGCAAGCTGTCGTTGCCGCCGGTTATCAAGCTCAACCGTTTGTGCCCCAACAGGTTTTGCAGCCAGGGGAGTCACCGGCAGAGGTGGCCCATCGAGAAGAACAGCAACGTCTCTTGCGCAAAGTTATTTTGGGCAGTATTGTCAGCATTTTTTTGATGGTAGGCGGATTCCCCATGATGACGGGCATACCGCTACCATGGCTGCCGAAATGGCTGCATAATTCCTGGCTGCAATTAGTCCTGACCACGCCTGTCATGACTTGGTGCGGTGGTGGCTTTTTCAGCAAGGGCTGGAAAGCGCTCCGCCGCCGGAGTGCCGACATGAATAGTTTGGTCGCCATCGGTACGGGAGCTGCGTTCGTCTATTCAGTCGTCGTCACCATCTGGCCCAAAGTCCTCATGGAAGCGGGCGTAGCCCCGATGGTTTACTACGAATCAGCTGCCGTCATCATCACGCTGGTTGTCTTAGGGCGCTTGTTAGAGAGTCGGGCTCGGGGTCAAACATCGGCAGCCATTCGGGAACTCATTGGCTTACAGGCCAAGACAGCACGGGTAATTCGCCATGGCGAAGAGCAGGATGTTCCCATTGATCAAGTCCAGGTAGGCGATCATGTGCGGGTCCGTCCAGGTGAAAAAGTCCCAGTCGACGGACGGTTGATCTCAGGTTCGTCACAGGTGGATGAGTCCATGGTGACCGGGGAATCGATTCCGGTGACGAAAGGCGAAGGTGATGAGGTCATTGGAGCCACCCTCAATAAATCAGGCAGTTTTGTGTTGGAAGCTTTACGGGTCGGCAATGACACCGTACTTGCTCAGATTGTCCAGTTGGTGCAGGAAGCGCAGGGATCTAAAGCGCCTATTCAAAAGCTGGCTGATCAAGTGACGAGCTGGTTTGTGCCAGTCGTCATAGTGATCGCCCTACTTACTTTCATCCTGTGGCTTTCGATTACAGGCAACCTGACCCAGTCACTGTTTACAACCATTAGCGTCCTGATCATTGCCTGTCCCTGTGCCTTAGGGTTAGCCACACCGACATCCATTATGGTAGGGACCGGTAAAGGAGCCGAAAACGGCATCTTGATTAAAGGCGCTGAGAGTTTAGAGGTTGCCCACAAAATTCAGACGATTGTGCTGGATAAAACCGGTACCCTCACGCAAGGTAAACCGACCGTTACGCACTATGCAACACGCTATGGACAGCAGCCTCAGCAAGAACTGCACCTGCTTAAATTAGCCGCCGCGCTAGAGCGCAACTCAGAACATCCCGTGGCCGAAGCGATCGTCCAGTACGCCGCCACACAAGATATCTCGTTAGCTGACTTAAATGCAGTCACTCTGGAAGCTTTTGAGGCGGTTCCTGGTAAAGGCGTTCAGGGGCGGGTCAATCAGTCCACCATTCATGTGGGCACAGGCAATTGGTTACGAGAATTAGGCTTCGATGTCAGCCCCTTGCTCACGATCGCACAAACCCATGAACAAAATGCCAAAACGACGGCTTGGCTGGCCATTGGGGGACAGATAGAAGCTGTGTTTGCGGTTGCCGATGCCCTGAAGCCAAGTTCCCCTGCAGTGGTGCAACGTCTGCAGCAAATGGGGATGACAGTAGTGATGCTGACGGGGGATAACCGTCAAACCGCTGCTGCCATCGCCCAAGAAGTCGGGATTACCGAAGTCGTCGCTGAAGTCCGCCCCGGGCAAAAGGCCCAAGCAGTCAAAAACCTCCAGAAAACTGGCACCGTCGCCATGGTCGGCGACGGCATTAACGACGCCCCAGCCTTAGCACAAGCGGATGTGGGCATCGCAATTGGTACCGGCACCGATGTCGCGATCGCGGCCAGTGACATCACCCTCATCTCTGGCGATCTCAGCGGCATTCCTACCGCCATTCAGCTCAGCCGTGCCACGATGGCCAACATTCGCCAGAATCTGTTATTTGCCTTCATCTATAACGTGGCTGGAATTCCGATTGCTGCCGGGATTCTCTATCCCGTCTTCGGATGGTTGCTCAGCCCTGTTATCGCAGGCGCTGCCATGGCCTTTAGTTCGGTGTCGGTCGTCAGTAATGCACTCAGGCTACGCCGATTCCGGCCCAAACACTACAGCGACCAATGGCACGACGTATCTGTCACGTCAGAGACAGAGCAGCAGGACTCTCCGCACCCCGAGTCTCAGCCGCAACACCAGTCCCCCGCAGCGGTGGAGTTACCACAACGGCAACCCGGAACCCAAGCGCCAGCCTCCCAGCATTCGCCCATCGGCCCTATCCCCACCGATCAGCCTATCCCAGCGACTGAGTTCAGCTTTCTCAGTAGCGACCTGCCAGAAATAGAGTTCGCCCCCTCCGGTCCTGAGTTCAGTGAGTCGCCAGTCACCGCATCCCGAAGCATTTTCTTAGCGAAACCCAATCCGTTTCTAGAAGTCTTGCAATCGCAGGCCAAGGAACAGGCACCGCAGCAAAAGAATGGTCACTTACCGCATCCCAAGACAACGGATCCGGCAACTCGCCAGCATCCTCAGCAAGCGTTTTTTCAAAATGGCGCAAAGAATGGATCATCTCATGGGGAACAACCCAATGGTGCCGCAATATTTTCTGAGTCCCCCGCAGCAAACCAGACACAATCTGACTTTGATGAGTGGGCACAGCCACAGCAAAAACGCCCAGATTTAGTCCAAGCCCTGCAGGCTATTCCAGAATACGCATCGGCAGCGATTCTCGATGAAGACTTTGCCATCCCTTTTCTCAATGCCTTGGGCTTTGATGAGCCAGAAATTGTCTCTCAATTTCCACTCAATGCAAAAGCCGTTGACTACGCAGCTCGCCGGAATAACCAAGGCGATATTTTTCTACATAGCCTCAAAGATCCTTATCTCTATGTGGAAATTAAAGGCCGTACGCAAAACTTAGCCAACGAATCTCATCCCGATTACCGTCGGGCTTTTAGGCGACTCAAACACTATTTGTTACATCCCCAATCAGAGTCAGTGCAATGGGGCATTCTCACAAACTCGCGTCATGTCCAAGTTTTTCATAAACATGGCAAAGTCATTCATCCTGCGACCCCGCCGCTTCGGCTCGATCAAGACACCCGCGCAACCCTCAAACATATCAGGCGCATCCTTGTCCCCTTGAGTCGAGCACTCATCGTCACCGTATTTAATACAAAAGGGGGAGTTGGTAAAACAACCACCACCCTTAATCTGGCTGCAACACTCGCTTTAATGAAAAAGCGAGTGTTGATCGTCGATTTCGATCCGCTTCAGAGTGACTTAGGCCATGCCCTGAACCTACCACCCTTTGTCGGCAAGCTATTCAACCTACTTCGAAATAAAGCAACGGATGCCAGAGCTGTCATCCTACCGTACCGGCTCAAACCCCCTTCACTGAAAGAAGAATTACGGTTTGACATCATTGTTTCGGACAAAGCTCTGACCAGTAATATCGACGAAATCAAGCTCCAACAAACGATTGAAATTGATGCGCTACGGTGTCTCTTGGAGTCCGTTCAAACCGAATATGACTATATCTTAGTGGACCCGCCTTCTAACCATCGTTTTTTTGCTTATCAGGCAATTTATGCAGCAAATGTCGTCTTAATTCCAGCCCGACATGACAACTTATATTCACTGCAAAAAGCAGGGACAACCATCACGCATGTCATTACTAAAGTCAAGAAGCGACAAGAAGCCAATGGTCTACCAGGCGTCGTAGCTCTCCCCATCTTTATGAATAATGCCTTTCGAGTTTCTGATGCTCAGGTAGAATTAATGCATCAAGCGATCGCTAAAATCATCAATCAAACTAAGCGCGATACAAATGGCTTTGATCTAACACCATATTTTTATCCTAAATATCAACAAAATAAACGCGATCGCAGCATCAACTATATTCCCTATATGGCAGATATTTCTAAGGCTGACTTTATTCATACACCAGCTTCATTAGTATCGAAAAACGTTTTTCAAAGATATCTAAACTTAGTAAAAGAATATTTCATCTAGGTAAAGAGTTCATAACCACTTTACCCATCCGAAGTCAATCCTTTGCCTTCGGAATCAACAGCATGACATCATCATGTCATCACGCTTTGCCTACAATACGTAGCGCTAGCTTGCAGAATTCGTATTAATCAATATTTAGGTGATGTAGGATGACGGTGCATGTTTACAATGAATCAGCCTAAATTGGCCTTCAACAGAGCTCTTGTAACCAGTTTTTAACCTAACGGAACATCTACCGACGGAGAGTTTTCTCATGCCATTAGCCACTTTCTCACCGAGTTCTGGTTTGACAACCATTAATGGTGAACCAGCCATTGCCCTAGAACACATGCCCGCGAGTTGGCAACAGATTGCAGCCGGTAACTGGATGACGGAGCCGCGAGTATATACCGCTATGGCTCAGGTGTTTTTGGCCAAAAACCGGTACGGGCACATTCTATTTTTAGAGCGTTCTGACACCGATCACCTGCAGGAAGCGTATCGGGAAGGTAACGGGCAACTTGCCTGGGAGGCTGTCTGTCACTTTGGCGCGATGTTTCTGCCTACGAGCTATCCTGATCTACAGCAAATTCGCGATCGCGTCCAAGCGGACTCAGCCCAGAAGCCTGAGCGCCTTGCGTTGCTCAATGTCGTAAGCGATTTGTTTGATGAGCTAGGGTTTGATGTCCCGGCTACGTTTTATTGGACATTTCTGCATCCGTTAGAGCGATCGGATTTGTTTGAAGTGCGCTCTTTTCGCTTCAGTGAAGCCGATTTGGGCATTGCTCGAAAATTTGATGCCATCTTGCATGGCGGTTATGTATCGATGCTCCGCCGTTTGATTGATGATTTTAGCGATCGCTTGATGC
>JBCBTQ010000126.1:0-16648 GCA_039818605.1 Cyanobacteria bacterium J06639_14
GTCAAGAAAATCTGACTGAGTATGGACAGCGAATTCGTACAACAGTGAAACAGTGGACAGGGATTCCTGTATCAGTTGGTATTGCCAAGACCAAGACGCTGGCCAAACTAGCAGCCCATGTGGCGAAGCGAGATTCCAAGCTTGAGGGGGTGTTGGATTTTGAGACGGTGGCTGATTTAGAAACAGTGCTTGCTGAAATCGATGTAGGAGAAGTCTGGGGAATTGGTCGCAATCTCAAAGCCAAGTTGAACGGGATGGGGATTAAAACTGTTCTACAGCTACAGCAGGCTAATGAAGGTTGGATTAAAAAGCAATTCGGCATTCTGGGTCTACGGACTGTTTTAGAACTGCGCGGCATGGCTTGTTTCCCGATGGAGCCAGTGGCTGCACCAAAAACGATGCGGATTGTCTCGCGTTCGTTTGGGCATTTGGTGACAGAACTCTCGGATATCAAAGAAGCGGTGGCGACTTACACAACTCGCTGTGCCGAGAAGCTAAGGATGGATGGCTTGGTTGCAGGGCATTTTACAGTTTCAATGCGGACAAGTTACTACCGCACAGAAAATCAGTATGCCGCTGCGCGATCGCTGGCTATTGATCCACCCACAAATGACACGGCTGCATTAATTCGGGTCGCGATGCAGTTGGCTGAAGTGGCGTTTACGCCAGGTTATGAGTATTTGAAGGCAAAGGTTATGGCGACTGAGTTGCATTCTGAGGATGCGGTGCAGGGAAATTTGTTTGCTCATCAGGTGGATAACGACAAGCGCGATGGTCAAAGATCGGCTAGAAGCGATCGCTTGATGCAGACCCTGGATACCCTTAACCGCAAGCTCAGTCCGGATGCGGTGAAGTTTGGGGCGATGGGTTTGAATCCGACTTGGCAGATGCGCTCAGCGTATTTTTCTCAGCGATACACAACCCATTGGGACGAGATTCCCATAGTTCAAGCAAGTGGAATAAAGTCGGCGATTTTGGGATAAATTACTGTCACTATTGCTGAAGCAGCGACGCGCCTGTGGCGGGTGCCATAAACCAGGGCGCATTCTCTTTCCTCTGTAGGGGCTGAGGGCAGATTACTCCTTTTCCCTATCACTGCTCAATATGACCGTTTCGTCAACTATGAATACTGGACTGATGCTCTATGTGGCATTGATCCAAAAACTGAGATTCACTTCAAGGATTTGCTCAGAGACATTCTGCTAGAAGACAAGCTCGATAAACCTGCTTTGCCGGGTGGTCGTCTCGAATGGCCCGTATCGGATCGAGCTAAGCACCTTGGCTATAATCCCTCTCCTGGAGAATTGACCCGAATTGGGAAAGTCGCTGCCAAGCTTTACAAGCAGTCTCATGAAGGTGATTCACCACCCAAGCGAGAGCGATTTGTCGGCGGCACAACTCGGATGGTTTGTTGCTACGGCGAAGCGGATTTGTCCCTGCTTGACCAGGCAATTGAGCAAATTATGAATCCGCCAGCCTATTTCATCCCAGATGCGAATGAACAGAATTGAGGGCGATTACGATGACAGATAAAGCGCAACGAGCCACCATCCAAATTGGCGATCTTGAAGTCGATGGCTTCATGATGCCTGATGGCAGCTATCGGATGAGTCAAGCCAGTGCTGCATCAGCGGTGGGATTGGGACGGCAGAACGTGTCAGATTTTTTGCGCTCAAAGGCAATCAAACGCTTGCTGGGAGAGGATTATACGAGTCAGATTTTTCAGGTTGAGGTTGATGATGACGAGCAAAGTAGAGGGCAGGCACGTATTAACGCCCTGCCCTTAGAAACCGTTAACGCCTATTGGCACTGGCAATCCCATCGCGGGAACAAAGCAGCCTTGACCCTTTGCATGGCGCTATCTGCTGAAACCTTAGATCGTCGCTTTGACAATGCCTTTGGCGTTAGTCGCAGTGCTGCCAAGTACAACAAAAGTCTATCTCAGCGAATGAGTCAGTTTGAAGAGCAATTATCGGCCCTTTCAGATGCCTATGCAGAGCCCGACATCTTGAGGGAGCAGGTATCCAGATTAGAGGATCAAATTCGACAGCTCGGTGAAGAGCCTTGGCAGCCACCATTGAATGACGAGGGGCAGTAATGGCACTTTACCAAGACATAGACAAAAGCCGAGAGCTGCATCAGCAAGACTTTGATCGGCTATGGGCAAGCCTGCGCTCTGAGCAACGGGAAGATTTGTTGGTGATCATGCGTGCTTACGTGCTCTTGAATCAGTACTGGGTTGATTCTATGCAAGCCCTAGCAGGGCTTTATGACAATGAGCAGAATTGAAGTGCGATCGGCAGTTTTTGATGGGGGGAGTAGGGGCAAACGTTATCGCGGACGATATACCTCCAAAAGTCCGCCCGCAAGCCCGCCTTGGAAAGGATTTCGAGCCTTGCGCTCCAGTTGTTGTCCCCATTGCCAGAGTAGTGTTCCTAATATCAGCCAAAACC
This sequence comes from Cyanobacteria bacterium J06639_14, assembly GCA_039818605.1. Lineage (GTDB taxonomy): Bacteria > Cyanobacteriota > Cyanobacteriia > Phormidesmidales > Phormidesmidaceae > SIO1E4. The sequence continues at coordinate 2,454 of JBCBTQ010000126.1, forward strand.
CAATGAAGACTGCCGTCTGTAGCTCGGTAGACCAGTTGATAGGAGAAAAACTGGAGAGGAAGTGGTTGACTCCGAACAAGCTTGAAACAGCCACAATCGGAAGCCAGCAGAACCAAGGGAAGGCTAATAAGCTCAGGTACCGAAACCAGCGCTGCTCAGGATGCTGCTTGAGGCGATACCAGGCTCCTATCCCCATGCCAGCGCCAGCGACAGCGCCAGCGACAGCGACAGCAACAGCGACAGCGACAGCACCAGCAGCGACAGTGCTAGCGACAGCAACAGCGACAGCAACAGCGACAGTGCTAGCGCCAGCGACAGCAACAGCGCGAGTGCCAGCGCGAGCGGCAGTGTCAGTGACAAAGGCAGAGAAAGCGACAAAGATAGCGAAAGTGGCAAAGATAGCGACAAAGATAGCGACAAAGGTAGAGAAAGCGTCAGCGTCAGCACCAATGACAAAGGCAACAACAAAGATAGCGACAAAGACAACGAAAGCACCAACGAAAGCGCCAGTATCAACAATAGCCTCAATTCCAGGCCACACAAGACCTTTCTGGCTTAACTGTTGCCATTCACTCCAAAAGGTTCCAATTCCCTTAATGCCCAAATTTATAAAAAGACTCGGCTCAAATCCTGCTTCAATCCCTTTGCTCAAGGTCAACCAAAAGACAATGGCAATCCAGATGGCTAAACCCAACAATCCATTCACCCAATGTTCTGGCTGGTTGGCAATCACGAAGCTCATTTGAAAGATCGCTCCAACAGAAAAGGCAAAGGCAATACTCAAGACTCCCCAGTAATGCCAACTGGTGCGGAAGTCATATTTGACCTTAGTGAACAAATTGCGCCAATGGTATTGCTCAGGTTGGCCGTAAAGCATGACTCGACGCAACAAGTCCAATTGAAACTTGGGATCAACCCGATAGCTGAGCAATACTCGCCAGAATGAAGGAACAGGATTCCTCCCGATCAATCGATTGAGCATGTCATGGAGATAGTCTTTTGCACTAGGTTCTAGGCTGGAAGCTTCAAGGAATGAATCCAACTCCTCAGGCCAGGACGGAAGCCCTTCAACTTTGACACTGGTAGGCAATAGGTACAGCGGAGCCAGCAACCGAATGTCTACTGCCTGAATGGCATCTCCAATAAATTGAGGGATAGAGCTGGGGTCAAAGGTTGATGTATTCTCTAGCAAAAAGGCTAGTCGCCCTGCAATCACAGGCAAAGCAGAATTGGCTTCATTTGAAGTGAAGGGCTCCCAAATCCATTTATGATTCTCCTCTTTGTTCACCTCCTCTACCTGAGGATAGGTTTGCAGTGCTTCTTCAACAGCAGGTTGGGGTAATAATGCCGCTAGATACCAGGCTGCTGGATATTTCGTTGAATCACTGCGATTGAGAAAGGGCACTAATGCAACCGCTGCCTTTGGCGTAGCAATGTCAAACAAAGCTTCCAGAGCACTTGAATAGCCAGTTTTTCCAAGCTTTGCCAATTCAGGTACGGCTAAATTCCCTAACCTCACCAATGCAGTACGGATAGGTGATTCCCCAGCCTCTTGATAAGCCTCTGCCAGAGCTTTTGCTGCCTTGGATAGATTGGTCATTGAAAGAGCTGTCGCAGCCGATTTGTAAAGCTCTTCTTCCTGGGGATTTTCTAGCAGAGACTGCAAATACTCAAAAACCGCCTGCCCCCGGGGCCGCTCATCCGCTGCTACCGCCCCAAATGCCTTAACCAGCAGCTCATTCTGGGTTGAAGAACCCAGTCTTCCTTTGAAGTACGCAATAATGTCATCGGCTAAGGTAGGGTCTACCTCTTGGGCATCAGCTAGGCACTCAAATGCTGTCAGAGCGTCAACAGTGCAAATCGAGCGAATCATTGTGGTACTATTCTGCGCCAGTCCACACCACAGCTTGACTACCTCTCGCCATGCTCCTATGTCCTCTCGGAACCGCTCAATCAGCCCTGCTTCATCATTCAGAAGGGCAGCGGCGGCAAAATACTCTTGCAAGGTCAGGTGAGCAAACTGGTAGCGATCTCCCGTGTCAATTTTGAGCAATAAGCCACTGCGTTCGATAATATCATCCAGCAACAGCTTGCTATCTGCACCAGGATTTAGATCTAGGCTAGGCAAAACCGCTCGAATCTCGGCCAGTACTGCTTCATAACTGATACTGCGTCGGTCTTGCTGTCGCGCCAGTCCTTCATCCTGGTTGTACAACGCTAGATGTTCTAACACCCGACGTTTGTCATTGGCTCGGTATTTGTTGAAGCCTTGTTGCCATTGGCCTAAGAGAATCCGAGTCGACTCTTGATAAAACTCTGCTCTAGAGCGGGGCAGAACGAAGGTCGGATCAGTGTAGAGATAGGCAATGATGGTCAACAGCAGTGGATTGCGGGCTAGTTCTAAAATCTTGGGGCGATCTCGCAGGGTCTGAAGCAACTGGTCAATGGACTTATCGGGAGGAATCTCTGCTTTCCAAGCGTCCAAGAACCGCCGCATCTGCTGGTCGCTGAACTCCACGACCTCCAATGTCTTTTCGGCAATGGCATCAAACTCACCGTTGTAGACTGCTGTGCGGCAAGTGACAATGACACGACATTGGCTGTATTGCTTGAGTAGGTCATTAATCCGCCTAACTATCCTAGTTCTGGCGTCTTTGTTGACCTCATCGAGACCATCGAGCAGCAACAAGAGCGTTCCCTGTCTTAAGCTCCGTTGGACAAACTGCTTGGCATTAGCAAAGCGATTACGTCCAAAGGCAGCAACAATGGCGTCAATAAGCTGCTCTGGCTTTAGTTGGGGATTATTAAGTCGATGCAATTCCAGGAGCACAGGCACCGTACCATCGGTTAATCCCACTAATCGGCCTGAACCATAGGTCAAGGCAATGTGCTTGAGCAGCATGGACTTACCCGAACCTGGTGGGCCAGTTACCATCAGCCGTCGATGGGTGGCGATGGTTTGATAGGCATCGACCTGGTTTGCCTTGAGGTTGTCAGAGCCCGCTACCTTCAAAGGGACATAGACCTCTGCCATCGATAATGGAGGGCGATTGCGACGAAAGGGGATGATGAGGTCTTTGTGGACTTGGAATAAATGCTTCCGGTAGCGTCTTAGGTCTGTGGCAACGAACAGGCGATTGCCCGCAAAGAGATGGGTGTAGAGCTTGTCTCCAGTCTGTTTCCAGAAGTCCTTAATCCAAGTGCCGATGGCGCTATTAAGGCCCGCCAAAATCGCTGCTATTGCTGCCAATGTCCACGGCAGCAGTTGTGGCCTGAAGGCTTCCCAAGGGCCAGGTTTGTTCTCTTCTTTGAGCCGACGATATTCCTCCTCATAATAAGCTTGGATCTTTGGACGCGATAGAGCAGCATCTTCAGGGTATTGCAGCGAAAAGCTGAGATTCATGCCTGTCCCTACGCTCACATGCCGTTCAGCCGCCTGCTCGATCTCCTCAATCAGCGCCTCTTGCTCAGGGGTGAGCTGAGCCTGAAGCGGTTGTCCTGAGCCCACCCATATTGACAGGAGCAGCATCAGGACAAAGAGGACCAAACGCCCTTGATGCCGATACGCCTTTCCCTGCCAGAACCGCTGTACCATCTCTATGCCGCTGCTGGAGTGTGTTGACGCCACTCTAACCGCGATTTTGGGATAAAGCCGTAATTCTTACATTCGTTTTTGAAAGGGGGTAATCAAGTCTGAGGGATTAGCTGCGATCTATTGACCCAGCGATTTCAAGGGAAGTGAGGTAATCGTATAGTGACTCGGACATTACGCCTCTAAAGCTCTTAAAAATTTGAGCCAGCTGATTTAAGAGCCTCAATAAGGTACCCGCAAGGGTAATACCATAATTTATACGGTCTTCACTAGAATCATGACGAGATTGCGGGGTTGTTAGTCGATCAAAACCGCAATCAAATTAGCCAGACTAGAAGTCTATTGCAACCGTTGTGGTCGTTCTAGGCAATAAGCCCATCTAAATTAGAGATAGAAAAATGATCCCAATCGAGAAAGTTCAGATTCCTCAAGGTTCCGCCTTTGATCGTGAACGAGCAACAGAGCTAATTGATCTTAGTATCAAGGCTATGGATGAGTATGATGATTGGAATAGTAAAAAAAACATAAAACCTGATGGTGACATCGAGATTGGAGGGAAGAAGTATAAGCGACTGTGTACTTTTTGGAGCGATCAAAAGAGAGATCAGCCGTTTGGATTTATTGTTGAGCGAAAGGTTGAAGGTGACAAGACAGAAGTCTTTGTGGTCTTTCGGGGTACGCGTTCTGGGACAGAATGGCTTCATAACCTTACACCTAATAGGGAGCCATTTCTAGATAATAGGGAGTCATCTCCAAATATTCAGGAAAGTCAGCTAATTGAAGTCAGAACGGGTTTTCTAAATATCTATGAGAATAGGACAGAGAACAAGGAAAGCGCCTCTAGTGAGAGCATTAAAGACGCAATCATTAAAACATTTTCCGAAATATCTCAAGAATCTCCGAACGCAGATGTATTTGTGACGGGACACAGTCTAGGGGCCGCCCTAGCAACAATAGCTGTGCGGCAAATCAGGACTTTGAAAGAATTCCAACAACCACAACTTTATACGTTTGCAAGTCCTCGCGTGGGTAATACCAACTTTGCTAACTCTCTTCGAGATCTTGATCATTGCTATCGGGTGGCAAATACTGCGGATATCGTAACAGCGATACCAATTCCAGCAGGACTGATTTTTAATGAGAAATGGTTGAATGAGCTATATTTCCCAGTTCGCCAGGCGTTCAGGATCCTGCGAAAATTTTTAGACAGTTGGGATAAGCTTTCATTCTTTGATCCCTTTGCTAACTATCAGCACGTGGGTGAATCAATCTGTTTCACGGTTCAAAATGTTGAACCCAATGGCAATCCAAGTATTGGTGAAAATCACAATATGTTGACCTATCGCAAAGCGTTGTAGTTATAGTGGATGGCTGATTAGTGTCAACAGATATACCTGTTGACACTAATCAGCTTAATGCAAAGGATCTTGCCTATAGCTTGAGGTTTTCAGGATGTCTGATGATAATCGGTTAGCTCATCTTCTGACCTATACGACCTTCCACATCGGAGTTTACATATCGTTGGTAACGGCACTAATTGGTGCAGGTATATTCAATCCTGTCTTAGGAAGTAGCTGGCTAGTGCGATATACAGTAGGGTGCGTTGTTCTAGCAGGAATATGCGGAGGTATTGTTGGAAAGAGCATTCCAGAGCATAGGAGCTATGACCAATATAAAAATACAGCGATAGGATATTTCTCCCTGAAGCCATTTCCACCTCTGGTCTGGGCAAATCTAGAGCATCTCTTCTTCTGGATCGGTGTGTTGCCACTTGCTCTTGCATTCATATTTGGAGGTTCTGACTGGATTGGATAGTTATACAATGCCTAATCTAGAGCCTGAAGATTGTTAGGTACATAGATCGCAGATATGAACGGCCACACAGAAGGGGGAGCAGAACATCCATCCACCTGAACCCTAACCCCTCACTTCCCTTTCTCCCAACCCTCAATCGCTGCAATCAGAATCGCGATTGCAGGATGTTTGACCAACTCTTGCAGTGCCTTCTTGCCGCCACCTTTGAGCGCCCCAACGACCTTACCTTTGAGCTGAGGGTTCCCCTGGATCGCAGCCTCTGCTTTGGCGGGGACTTCCACGATTGAGTAGGTCTCTGAGAAAGGCTGATTTAGCTTTGAACCACCAGGATCTGGTATGGGAGAAGGCTGAGAAGGCTGATTGCTCATTTAGAGACATTTTCACTGGCAGCCGTAAGCGTTCTATCAATATACTGCCTGCGTTCTGCAAATGCTTCTTTGGGATAAAACTGAAGGAACAAAACTCAACACCTCAACCTGCGATGGCTGACGATCCTGATTCCCAATCTGCAATAGCCAACCAACTCGCTGGTCTCGTGATTAAGGCACTCAAACCTGGTGGTGTTGGGATTGGTAGCGCTTTGGGGTTGTGGTATCTCCTGGTTGAGAGCGAAGTAGCGGCTGCCTTCACTGCTGCCTTCATCGGATTCTGTGTGTCCTATTTTGGCAACCTGCTTGAACCGATCCACCAGGGTAACCAGCGACGCTTACAAGGCATGGGGCAGGCCGTTGATAACACCATTGATGAAGGTATTGAACAGCTTTTGGCCAAAGCTACTCGTGCAGAAGATGCTTACTTGCTCACTCAAGCACTAGATTGCCAAGACTACAAATCAGAGGGTATGGGAGCAAGGGATCGCGTTTTTATGCCCATGTTGGAAGAAGTCTTTGTTCCCCTAGGGTTGGACTTAAATGCAATTAGACCAGGGCTTCAATTCCGCTCCTTCAGGAACCTGGAAGACTTTCAGGATCAATACATCTGGCCCATCTTAGCTAAAGCACAACGCGAACCTGCCTATCGGCAATTGGCCATTGTCGCCTGGGGCGGATATGGCAAAACCACCCTACTCAAACACTTGGCTTATATTTACGGCATGAAGCAGCACCAGAAGTTTGGTGTACCGTTCTTCATCCCAATTCTGTTGCCCCTACGAAACTATCGCACCCAATTCACTGCCGAGGAACCACCAAGCCTCACCGAATTGGTCATGAAGCACCACGTCAAACACCTAGCAGAGCTTAGTCCTCGACTGGAAAAGCTACCCGCAAATTGGGCACAAAATTTGCTGACAAATGGTAAAGCCCTGGTAATGATGGATGGGTTTGACGAAATTCCTGAAAGTGAACGTCCTGCCTTGAGTCAATGGATTAGCACCCAAATGAAGCGATTTGAGCGCTCAGTATTCATTCTGACCTCACGTCCAACAGCGTATAAAGACGACTTCGTTGACCCTCTACGCACAAAACTTTGGGTACGCCCCTTCACCTCCGACCAGCAAACAGCCTTCGTGCAGCGATGGTACCAATGCCAGGAAAGGATTGATCGCGGCAGACACAATGCTCCCGAAGTGCTGGTGCAGCGAGAGGCTAACCGCAATGCCAACAACCTGCTAGGGCAAATCCAAAACCCTGAACGCCCCGAACTAGCTGGTTTGGCAAAAAATCCACTTCTGCTCAATCTGCTAGCAACCTACCATCGTAGTAATCCTGGCGTAGAGTTGCCTCGCCAGCGGGCTGAGTTATACCAAGATATTTGCACGCTGCAATTGCGAAAGCGCCCCGACGCCCGTAATATCGATCTGCCGCTATCACCCAGCGATCGCCAAGCGGTCCTCCAAGCTGTTGCCCTTACAATGATGCAACGCAATCTGAGGCTTATACCTGAGAATGAACTGGTGCAGGAAATCGCCACAATATTGCAAGACCAAAACCACCAGGTAGCTCCGAAAGACTTTCTCAAACAGATCATTGATGTGAGTGAACTGATTGTGCGGCAGGGGTTAGAAGGCTGTGAGTTTGCCCACTTGAGTTTCCAAGAGTTTTTAGCTGCTGCCCAAATTAAGGCATTAAACCAAGAGGATTTACTTTATCCCTACCTACAAGACGCCAACACCGATGGGGATGATCGTTCTTGGTGGCGGCAAACCATTTTGCTCTACGCAGCTCAAACCAACCCGACTCACCTGATTCGAGAAGCCATCCACCAGGGTGCAACTGACCTGGCCTATACCTGCTGGCAAGAAACCCAACGCACACTCGACCCCAGGATTTCTGCTGAACTCGAAGCCCTTAAGTCCACCCTCCAATCCTCTCGCTACGCCAAGTTAGAAGACTTACTCAAGGCCCATCAATGGAAGGAAGCTGACCAAGAGACCTATCGGCTGATGATTACCACTGTCGGCAAAGAAGAGGGGCAGTTTTTTGACAGCGACGACCTATTGAACTTTCCCTGCGACGACCTGAGAGCGATCGATGGACTTTGGGTGAAGCACAGCAAGGGCAAGTTTGGCTTCAGCGTACAAAAGCAAATCTATGTCGATTGTGGTGCGACTCTCGACAGCAAGTATCCAGGTGATAAAGTTTTGGAAGAATTCTGCGATCGCGTCGGCTGGCAAAAAGGAGGTCTCTATCTGCACTACTCAGACCTCAGCTTCAATCTCCATCATTCTCCCACCGGAGAATTACCATGTTTGGGGTGGTTGAGGGAGATTTTTGTATCACATCTTCTCTTGTCTCGCACAGCGGTTTGTGAGCTGTAGTACGAGCCAGTCCTAGGATTTTCTTAAAGTTTGTAAACGCTTGCTTTTTACACGATTTACCTACCTTTGCGAGATCCGTTACCTGGCACGGCTTCGCTAGGGCGGCTCAAACCTTAAGCGGGCAATGTCTGGATTGAAGCAATTGGCTAACACAAATTTCTCTGCAACCTTGCGGATCTCTTCTGCCGGAGCATTCCAGTCAATGATTAAGCACATGTAGGTAGACGCGATGGCTGGCAGTTTCCGCAATCGAACTCCAATCACCCGGCTTCAGCAGCTTGTTAAACACATTGCGAAACTCAGCCTGAATCGCCTCAGTCATCAACCATTCCTCCTGAGGCTTCGACAGTTTTGCTTCCAACAGCGCAATGAGCATCTCCTGCACCTCAGCATCGGGGTGATGTAACCGCGCTAAAAGTAGTTCTTGACCTTTAGCTTCAGCCGCTTCAGTGCCAATCCCCAACTCCCAATCAGCGACAAACTGCTTCCAGGCTTGGATCACCATCGAACGGAGGTGAGCAAACTGGCTGTACCCTTGTGGATTGGCCATGAAGTCTCCCAAATGAGTGCCCCAGTCATAGCCTGCGGTGATATCACAACCTGCTGCTGCTTCCTGACGCGCTGCCTCTCGTAGCCAGGCTTCGTCGTAGGTAAATGTTTCCCAGTCGAAGTGCATCGTTGTTATCTCCTAATCCAAGCGCCTGATCATTGATCTGATTCTCTGAGCTGACCGTACTCAAAATAGACTAGGTCATCCTTTTCGGGGTCTGGGCCAAATTCCATCATGTTTTTCATATCATAGAACCCCCTTGTCCCAGGCAGCGAGTGAAGTCCAAGCCTACCGCCATATCCGAGTTGCAGACTACGACGGCGAGCAAAATTGAGTAACAACGTACCGATGCCTCTGAAGGTTGGCGGTTGCTGAATCCTGATTCGATTCCAAGGGGCAGAGGCGATCGCTTCGATGTAGACCAATCTTTGCTGGGGCATAAGCCAAGAACGATGCCATTGAGTTTCTATGGTGAGCAGCCCTTGAGCTATCCCCTCATATTCGATGGCGTAGCTTTCAAAGTTATCGGATGAGATGGAGATCCGTTTTTTGACGAGCCAGTCCCAGAATTTATCCTCTTCCTCGAATTGCTGAAGCAAAGGACGCCAGAGGCTATCGAAGGCATCTAAATGGGGTTGGGTCAGATCAACCAACAACGCATCAACAATGCGATCATCTTGCCCTTGAATGAGCTGTATGGGCTGTTGCACCTTCAGGTCTCGAACTAGGTGAGGTGAACCATCCAATCATACATGCGTACTGGAGCGGGGTTAGTCCCAGGTCTGTTTCCGTGCTACATTGACGTACTCTTGGGCTTGTTCAGGACTATCAAACCAGCCTGGATATCTTTCCGTTAAGACATCAGCTAACGCATCGCAGTCCCTGTCTCGATCAATTTCAATGTCTTCAGGTAGAAGAGAATCGCAGATTAAGGGGTGCTTGACTCCGGTTAGCTGTTGAGGGGTGAGTCCTTGGGTAGTGCGCAGATCTGTATTGAGGAGGATAGCGTCGCTGAGGTTGACATCGCTGAGGTTGGCGTCGCGGAGGTAGGTGACGCTGAGGTCGGCGTTGCTGAGGTCGGCGTTGCTGAGGTCGGCGTCGAGGAGGTTGACGTCGAGGAGGTCGGCATTGCTGAGGTCGGCGGATCTAAGGTTGGCGTTGCTGAGGTTGACGTCACGGAGGTTGGCATCTCTGAGATTGGCGTTGCCAAGGAAGGCATCGCTAAGGTCAGTGTTGCTAAGATCGGTGGATCTAAGGTTGGCGTTGCTGAGATTGGAGTCGCTGAGATTAGCGTAACTGAGGTAGGCATTGCTGAGGTCGGCGTAACTGAGGTCGGTGGATCTGAGGTCAGCATTGCTGAGGTCAGCATTGCTGAAGTCGGTTGAGATAAGGTAGGCATTGCTGAGGTTGGCGTTGCTGAGGCCGGAGGAGGTAAGGTTGGCGGCTCTAAGGTTGGCGGCTCTGAGATTGGCGTTGCCAAGGAAGGCATCGCTAAGGTCAGTGTTGCTGAGGTCGGCGTTGCTGAGGTCGGCAGCGAAGAGGTTGGTGGAGACAAGTTCGGCGGATTTGAGCGTGGTGGATTTGAGGTTGGCGGATCTAAGGTCGGCGTAGCTGAGGTTGGCGGATCTAAGGTCGGCGGATCTAAGGTTGGCGTTGCTGAGGTTGACGTCACGGAGGTTGGCATAGCTGAGGTCGGCATAGCTGAGGTTGGCATAGCTGAGGTTGGCATAGCTGAGGTCGGCGTTGCTGAGGTCGGCGTTGCTGAGATTTCGTCTTGCCAGCGTTCGGCAATACTCTCCTAAGAAGCGCTCAGTCAGATATCCTGTACGACGTCCCAATTTGGGGCAATCGTCCGTTAAAAACAAAACTGCATTAAGCTCTGCTTCCATATCCCTTCCATGGTCTATCGTCGCGTAATATTGCCGTATGTTGAATTCGTGCAAAGAATAGTCCAACACAATTGCTGGGATGATCAACAGTGCAACCCACTTACGCTGATTGAAACGCTGCCATTGCTGACTTTGACGAATGAAGTCTTGCGCCAACCCTGACAACGGAAACTTTTCAGCATGGGCTTCTCGAAACCGCTGGGCATCCCCTAATTGACGTCCCTGAATCAAATACTCTCGCTTTCGCCCCTGCTCCCGCCACGCCACCGCACTCGCCTCAATCTTGCGCTGCTGCCTGAGCAAATCGCGGTTCTGCTCAATCCACTGCCGTAGTAGCTGCCAGTGGCGAATCAGTGCTTCATGGGCCACATCCACAATCGCCATCCGCTCTGAGGTTTCCCCTTTGCTCACCACCTCACTGGTGACTAAGAGCCGCTTATCTGGGTTAGATAAGCGTTCAATTACCTGCTGTACCCGCTCAGAGGGATGCTTCGGCTCTGCCACCAAATCCGCCTGAAACACGCGCCGTCTGGTGTCCTCTGTCCCTTCACCAAGCTGGGTCAACTGTTGGAAGATATGGCGAACGGTTTGCTGCTCTGCTACTTCAAAGCTGTTATAGATCTCGGTGGCCCGCTTGTCCAAGGTGCCATTGATGCGGCCTAGCTCCAGGTAGGTGGACAACACAAGCTGGTTGCCCTGCCGCTGCTGCCAAAGTTCCTTGAGGGTGTATTGCAGTAGCGGCAGGCTACCCGGTGCCCCAGCAATGTCGCTGAGGATTTCGGTGACCAAAGCAGACTCAATGGAGAGCCCCACCTGCTCAGCAGGCTTGCAGATGGCGGCCTGCAATTCCTCGACCTTCATTGGAATGACTGGGACAAGGTGATGCTGAATCTGCTCATACAGCCCGCCATATTCCTGCTCCAAACACTTGCCCACAAAGTCAGCCCGCATAGCAATCACCAGACAGAGCTTGTCATCGGTATCAGACAATGCCCCCATCAGACAGGCAAAGAACTGCTCTCGCTCCTCAAGACTCTGACAGCGGGTGAACACCTCCTCAAACTGGTCAATCACCAAGATGACCCGAGGGGCAGTAGAAGCCTGTACTAACCGCTGGAGGCCCGCTGCCCTCTCCTTGAGCAAGCCTTGCGCTCTCCCCAATGCTTCAGCCCGATCCAGTTGCGTCGCCCTCTCTGGCACAAACACAGCCGCTAGGTTCTTCATTGGATGGGCATCAGGCCGAGTAAGCAGGATTTGCCACTGGTCACTGCCTGCAATCCGTCGCCCCAACTTGAGTTGATGCAACAGCCCCGCTCGTAGTACAGATGACTTACCGTTGCCGGATGCCCCCACTAGGGCCATGAAGTTGTGGGTTCTCACATGGTCTAGGAGCTGACCAATCAGCCGCTCTCGACCAAAGAAGTACTTGGGGTCTTCCTCGTTACAGTCGAAGAACTCCAGCCCCTTGTAAGGACAAATGCCGCTGTCTGAAGCACTCGTAGCCTTCACCGGATCGACAACCTGCAAGCTTCTAGTGAGATTGATCGCCTCGCCAAAGTTGGTACAGACTGGGGTTTGCAGCTCCCCTTTGAGGGCTTGATTGATAGAGTCCACCAGGGCAAAGGTATCAATCCATCGCCCTGGCAGTCGGGTGGGATCTAGCCCTTTCAGCAGCGCATTGGTGAGCACGCTGTAGGTGCTATTCAAGTCTTCCCACGAGCTTTCAAAGTCCCGAGAGGAGGCAATGAAGCAGCGATCTCGACTGGTGCTGTTACCGGGGTTTGCTGCCCCCACATTGACGATCAGGGAACCACTGTGGCAGCAGTCGAGCCACACAATTTGTTGCTTGACTTGGCTCTCAGATAAGAGCCATTGCAGCCACCGCAGAGAGATGCCTGTGCTCAAGTTATCCGGGTCAATGTCACTAGTGGTCAGATACCCCTTATCAAACCCCTCTCTATCGGGGATACCGTGCCCTGAGAAGTAGAAGAGCGCCGTCTCTGGTGCTTGTGTACTACCCGGCAAGAAAAGCCGCTTCAGAGCCCGTTTAAGCTGCATCTGAGAGACAGGCGTCTTTTGGGCCACCACAGGCTTTTTCACCTCAGCCTGCTGAATCATCTCAGGCAATCGAGTGACACGGAACTCGCCGTCTTGTTCAAGCCGTTGGGCAATGGCTTCAGCGTCTTGAGCTGGGGCATTGAGGGAGCGTAGGTGCTGGTAGGTGTTAATGCCAACGACGAGGGCATCACGGCTCATGGGAGGGCACGGGTAGTGAATTTGACCGCATTTTACTGCCTACCACTGTCGCCTTGTGTGATTTGAGTGCCAAGTACCTGGGAGGGTGCTTTTGGTGGGGAGCAGGAGTGTTGCTTGATGAGCCCTTATCTTTGTTGTTGATCTGCTTTCTATTTTGGTGTCTTAAATGGGTTAGGGGCAAAAGTTGTTTTGAGGCGTAAATCAGAGCGTGATAAAAATATTGCCTCGAAAGAGGACTCTTCAAAACCTTTTCCTTTGTCTTCTGTGTTGTGCCATAGGTGCATAATCTTCCCCTCACCGAGTGCCAGTGCAATATGCTCGGCCTTGTCGAAGAAAACGATATCGCCTGCTTTCGGCACTAGCCCGTTCTTTTCGTCATAGGGAACTGCGCTTTTATATCCCAAGCTGGCCGCGATGGTGTCGAAATATGTTTTGGCATCCTTACTAGCTTTCTCATGGACTGCTTTTAACCATTTTTCATCCACCAATTTCGCCTCATACGCAGTGAACATCACGCCTTCCCAACAATTCATTTGATATTTTCCACTTGATGTCGGGGCATAGTCGAAGGCTTTCGGGTCTTTATTGATTAGGGCACATATCCATTGAGCAAAGTTATTTTTACCTTTTTCTCCTTTATCGATTGCAGGCTTATTCTCATTTTTGGGGTCTGGGCCAGAACCTACCCATTCGATATCTGGATAGCTCTTACTCATCTTCTCTCCGGCTGAAGTGAGCTTCTTTGTTGCCTCCGTATCTTCTGCTTCGCGCCCGAGTTTCAACTGGGTTTTGAAGTGTTCTATTTCCTCTTCGGTATAACGGGCTGTCTGTTTACGATATTCCTCTGGAACCGGGATATCCTCCTCTTTCCAGTGAGTTGCTGCGATCTTGATAATCGCCTCATCACTCTGGCCGTCGATGAGTGCGCATTGGAATCGTTCGATTAACCAGCATCGCTTCAAGAACTGTTTTTCCGCCGTTGTTTCAAACTTCGTGGCAATGATCGCTAGTTCTTTTGCTCGTTTTGATACCTCCTCCGGGATGGTGTCATCTTCTGGAACCTTGTTGTATTTGTTGACGTAGTAACTAAATAGATCAAAATCTTTCAGCAAATCCTTAGCCTCTATTTGTCGCTGAATGACAGGAGCCAGCCTTAGCGTTGAACTGCCCAAAAGCTTCATGTTGACTTCCGGTTGTGACTCTGCGCGGGTATCTTTCTGAGCTACTTGATGGTTTTGCTGCACCACATGAGTTAACTCATGGGCAATTAGCTCCTGCCCCTTCCGACTCCCCGGCTGATACTCACCTTGCCGAAAGAACACATCCTGCCCGGTG
>JBCBTQ010000127.1:0-16441 GCA_039818605.1 Cyanobacteria bacterium J06639_14
CTCATCATCACCAGGACCCGACCTTAATTCATCGTCACCCGCTAAGCCAATTAGAAAGTCAGTCCCTGCTAATCCTAAAATCAAATCGTCGCCATTAGTGCCTTCGAGAATACCGTCGTCACCATTAGTGCCTATGATTTCCATCGAAATTACCTATTGAGGTTCGTTATATTCCTTATCTGAAAAGACCCCTGTGGCTAACGTTATTCTAGCCGTCATCCTCTAGGTAACCGATGTCTTGGTAAAAACAATCAGGGCATCATTTTTGACGGTCCGACTTGTATGCACGCATCACCGATCAAGCCAATCTAGATCTCAATTGGGTTTGTTTCCTCCAACCTATCCGGTGCCAAAACGGTCGTGGATAAGTTGGAGGGAGCGCAAAAGTCCCTAGATGTCTGTTTTCAAGTTGCGATGGATCACCGATTGGGCTGAGGTGTCATCCGCAGATAGGGCTTGAGTTTGGCAACACTGCCTAACTCAGTCGTACAGACGGGGGTATAGTCTGCCGGATGCGAGAACAGGACAACCCAACTGTTACCGGCCCATTCATAGAAGTTGATTTCGCCTGCAGTTGTTTGTTGAGTGAAATTAGGAACAATATCACCAAGTTGAAGCGTCATTATTTAGTTTCCTGATTAACGGTAAGAATACAGATTCGCAATGCTTGTAACGACGATGGCGTTTAAGCATCGCCCAATAGCTCTTCAAGAAAGCTGATGTGAGTGTTGCCTAAGGGAATGACCCGATGATGCCAGTGCTGAGTTGTGGCACGAAGCTGATAGCGCATCCAAAACATTTGTCTCCAACAACCTGCTTCGCTGTCGGTCGAGTCAGAGGTTTTCACTGTAAAAACCTCGAGCTAGATGAATGGAGCTGAGTACACTACCAATAGCCTCGGCCCATAGGAAGCAATCGCCATCAATCCGATGGGCTATAGCAATTTGCCATTGATTGGAATTAATGTGAACGGTCTGAGACATTAATACTAGGTTCCTTGCATCTAAAAGATTTAGAACGCAGAACACTGCAGATTGCTTCAAGGGGTCTCAAAAGAAAAATCAGGAAATTCTGCAGCGCAACCCAGTTTCTTTACAAAACCTTACATTACCGACCTCGAATAGGACTCAGAATTTGGCTGAGACGGCGAAGTTCATCGGACGTCCCCATGCCGATTACTAAATCGCCGGAGCACAGTAGTGTATCGGCATTCGGACCCACAATCAGTGAGTTATCGGCACGGCGAATGGCCAGGATCAGAGCCCCCGATTTTAGCCTTAACTGAGCTTGTCCCAGGGTCTGTCCAACTTTAGGACAGTATTCTGGGGCCAGCAAAAATTCTTCGACGTAAACTGTGCGATCGGCTCCAGTGAAGATCCCGTCGAGGAAGTCTACTACCTGTGGTCGCAAGGCCGATGCGGCCATCCGTTTGCCCCCTGTAATGTAAGGAGAAACCACCACATCGGCTCCGCCCCGCTGCAGCTTTTGCACCGCTTCTTCTGTACTGGCTCGGGCGATCGCGCGAATGGTGGGCGACAATGTTTTGGCCGAGAGCACGGTGTAGAGATTTTCTGCATCCGATGGTAAGGCGGCCACCAAACAACGAGCCCGCTGGATGCCGACTTGAAGGAGAACCTGATCCTGGGTCGCGTCACCTTGAAACGTAATGAACCCTAACTGCTGTGCTTCTTGAATCGAAGTTTCGTTCGAATCGATCACAATGAAAGGAATGGCCTCAATTGAGAACTCAGTAGCGACTTGGCGGCCTGTGCGTCCAAACCCGCAGATAATATAGTGGTTTGTCAAAGATTTCATAAGTCTACGGCGTTGTCTTAAACGAATACCCGCCTGTAAGTGTCCTTGAATTAAGGCTTCGGTAAAAGAATTTAAGATGTAGGCAATCACGACAACGCCCATCAAGACCAGGATGATCGTGAATAGCCGTCCTCTGGATCCTAAAGGACGGACTTCGGCAAAACCCACAGTCGATAGGGTGATGACAGCCATATAGATTGCATCTAGCCAAGGCCACCCTTCGATGACCCGATACCAGAGAATTCCAGCAACAGCGACACAACCCAGGGCGATCGCACCCCCCAAAAGATTGCGCCGGGTCCGCTGGTAGTTTTCTTCAATGCGTTTATCAGGAAAGGACGAGCGGTTGAAAGGCGCTGGCATGTCAAAACTGTCAATGTTATTGCATTACACCATTACTCCTTAACACCTCGACTGCAATGAGTAGCACGGGTTCTCAGAAAGGGTATTAGGTGATAAGAGTCCCTGATACTCATTCTGAATCCTGAGTTTTGAGTTCTGCAGAATTTGCCTCTTTTATCACCACCTTCACAAATTCCTTAGAGTTTTTACCTAAGGTGGAGAGCAGGAGGTTGGAAATATGACGACTCAATTTCGCAATCGCACTGAAGCTGGACGACTACTGGCAAATTGGCTGAAAGTCTACGCTAATCGTACCGATACATTGGTACTTGGGTTACCTCGAGGTGGTGTGGTTGTAGCCCACGAGGTCGCCCATACTCTGCAGTTACCTTTAGATGTCTGCCCAGTTCAAAAGCTAAGCGTACCGGGACAAGAAGAATTGGCAATGGGCGCGATCGCGGCTGGTAATGTGCGGGTACTGAATGGTGACGTACTCAACGAACTACATATTTCTCAGCAAACACTAGAAAAGGTGACGACCCAAGCCCGGCAGGAACTGCAGCGGCGCGAACGCATTTATCGGGGTGATCGCCCCCCATTGGAGGTCCAAAACCAAACGATTATCTTGGTCAATGATGGACTTACGACAGGAGCGACCATGCGAGCTGCAATCGCCTGCCTGAAATCGCAACAGCCACAGCGAATAATTGTGGCAATTCCTGTGGCACCTCCTTACGTATACCGAGCTTTAAGAACTGAAGTTGATCAGGTCATCTGTTTAGCCATGCCGGATCCGTTTTATGCTCTCAGATTTTGGTACGAAAGCTTTGCCCCAGTAAAGGATGAGGAAGTTCATGAATTTAGTTGTATGTGTCGCTGTTAAGAACTTCTCTGATTCGGCTATCAACTCAAAACGGGAAATTTCGGTAACGAGAGAATCCCGAAGTCAGGATTCAGGAGGTCACTGGATTCTGACTCCTGGCTCCTGACTCCCTACTCAGCCGGTATTACCCGGCTTAAACCGTACGCCTCTGATTCAGGCTTGCTCGGTTGAATCGGCAGGGTTTGAATTTGCCCAGTCCTTACAGACCGGCTCTTCATTCAGAAGCGTGAGGATCGTTTGATTAAATGCTTGCGGTTCCACCAGGTGCGGCCAGTGATTGCCAGGCACCGATAGGGTTGTGCAATCAGAAAGATATTTTTGATAGGGTCGGAGTTGCCAGGCAGTCCGGTTCAGTCCTTGTTGGGGGATTATCAGGCAGGTGGGGGTGGTAAGTTTTGAATTCGACGGAGCATAACAGTTCACTACTGCTTTCTGATATCGTGCAGGTGAGTGTGTTCATGGGTGCAATGTGGTTCCTATTCGTGATGAAAACCCGGTCAAAATCACGCCCTACGTAACCTATGGGCTGATCGTACTGAATGTGCTCGTTTTCCTCTACGAACTTACGCTATCGCCGATTGAGCTCACAACCTTTTTCCGCACCTGGGCAGTTGTGCCTGAACAGCTAACAGAAAGCTTTGGGAGCGGGAACATAACGCTTTTCACCATTCATGAATGGTTCACCTTAGTTTCTAGCCAGTTTCTTCACGCTGGTTTCCTGCATATCGCAGGCAACATGCTGTATTTATGGATTTTCGGCAACAACGTTGAAGAACAACTGGGACGTTTCCGGTTTCTGCTGTTTTACCTGACTTGTGGAGCACTGGCAGCTTTAGCCCAGTGGTATTTCGGGATGTTTTCCGAAATACCTTCTCTGGGGGCTAGTGGCGCGATCGCGGGTGTTATGGGAGCCTATATTTTCCGCTTTCCCGATGTTCGTATCCTGACGATTGTGCCTCTAGGCTTCATTTTTATCCCGCTGAGAATTCCGGCCCTGTTTTACTTAGGGATTTGGTTTTTGCAGCAGACTCTGTATGGTCTTGCCAGCCTCAATGCTCCTGCCAATGTGGGGATGGCTGATGGTGGGATTGCCTACTGGGCCCATGCCGGGGGATTTGTGTTTGGCGCAATTTTAGGGCCAATGCTGGGATTGCTGGATAATTCGAGAACGAGGGGTTAGCCAGTAGGAGGGGCGAAATTTTCACGTTACTGGCGTTCTCCCAAGCGCACTTGCTCAGCCGCAGGTAAGACCTTTACAGACACCGTGGCATACGGACCGAGTCCCCGACCAATGATCAGGAGGCGAATAAAATCGGCCATTCCTTCGAGCAAACGAGCCTGGCGCAAAGGACCACAATCTAAAGGCTTAAAGCCAATTGCCGCAGCTAATTGTGCGACTATCTGCTTTGCTGCAGCATCATTACCGGCTAAAAAAACGGAAACATCGTGTTGTTCTAAGGGCTGAGGTGACAGCTCAAAAACCTCTTGAGCCATCGTATTAAACGCCTTGACGACTCTGGCATGAGGAACTTGTGCAGCCAAGGTTTCGGCGAGGGAGTCGGTGATTGGCTCATAGGCAAATCCTTCTGGAATATCGAAATTATTGCAGTCGATGAGCACCTTACCATCGAGTACTGCTATGGAAGTCAATACCGCCGCTGGATTCACGCCACGAATGGTATAGAGCAAGACCTCGCCAAATGCTGCGGCCTCATCGTTGGTGCCGCCTTGGGTGTTATGCCCCGCCTGGGCTGCAATTTGCTGCCCTTTGGCGGCACTGCGTGAACCAAAGAAAACCTCATGCCCTTGCTCAGCCCATAGGATGCCGAGAGAACGCCCCATATTACCGCTGCCGAGGATGCCAATTTTCATCGATATACTCCTAAACAAA
Organism: Cyanobacteria bacterium J06639_14; assembly: GCA_039818605.1. Classification (GTDB taxonomy): domain Bacteria; phylum Cyanobacteriota; class Cyanobacteriia; order Phormidesmidales; family Phormidesmidaceae; genus SIO1E4. The sequence continues at coordinate 4,932 of JBCBTQ010000127.1, forward strand.
ATAAAACAGACAGGTCTGTATTTAACTTATTTGATAGATAACAGACAAGTCTGTATCATGTCAATATCGAGAATTTTGAATTGCTGATGCCTCGCAAGTCTGCTGCTACCGATAAGCCTTTGAGGGAGCATATTTTAGAGGTTGCAGACATGCTGTTTTACGCCCAGGGTATTCATGCGGTGGGCATCGATCGCGTGATTGCGGTAGCGGGAATTGCGAAAACGAGTCTCTATCGCTACTTTCCATCTAAGGACGCGCTGGTTAAGGCGTATTTAGAGCAGCGCGATGAGCGTTTTTGGCGAGAACTGGAAGCAGCTCTTGCGGACTGCGACACCGATCCGCGATCGCAGCTACTGGGCATTATCGACTGGATTGCTCAACTGTTAGCGCGGCCCACGTGTTATGGCTGCCCATTTCTGTTGACCGTGGGGGAATTTCCAGAACCACAGCATCTGGCCCGACCTGTCATTATGCGGCACAAGCAACAGTTACGCGATCGCCTAGCAAATCTGGCCCAGACCGCTCAACTTCAGCATCCTCAAATACTAGGGATGCGCCTCTTGATGCTGACTGATGGGGCCTTTGCCGAACGACGTTACCTGGAACCCACCATAGTCAGTCGTGTTTTTAAGGAAGCTGCTACAGATCTGGTTGCGTCGTTTTGTCATTGAGGAACATGCAGCCACCCTTAAGTTACTTGATTGATAACTCAAATCGCTGTTCGTTCACTTCTAGCCCCCACTGTGTGCCTGGCAATTGCTCTCGTAGCACAAATCCCGCTTGTTCATAGAGATAGCGGGCCGCATCGAGTCCAGCAAATGTCCAGAGATAAACCCGTGGGTAGCTCCGACTCCGACAGAACTCAAGCGCCGTATTGATGAGCTGATGCCCTACACCTTGGCCACGCAGCCTATCTGACACAATGAAGAACCGAAGGTGTGCGCCCTTGTTATCGGCATCGATACCGTCGATCGCGATCGCACCTTCTACGCTTCCCGCCATCGAGACCGTCCAGAAGCCATCACGGTTCGCGTCATACCGATCTAAAAATTCCGACAGTCCCGTGGCAACTTTGGCTTCAAAAAATAGGCCAAAGCCCCAGTGCTGATGGTAGTAAGTGCCGTGTAATTCCACTACGCGACCAATCGCACCCGGCACATATCCAGCTTTAATTTCAATAGCTGACATCTTATCAACAGACTATATCCAGACATCATTCTCAGCCGTAAGCTCACCCGCTTCATCCCCTGTGTTGAGAATACCGCGTGGCTCTATCAAGAGCATTTTGACTTCCTTTTGAGCAAATGGCTTGTGTTCTACCCCTTTGGGAACAACGTACATTTCTCCGGCCCCAACATTGACATGTCCATCTCTGAAATCAATCCGTAGGTCACCTTCTAGAACAATAAAGGTTTCATCTGTATCCTTATGATCATGCCAGATAAAATCGCCCTCAATTTTGACCAATTTAAACTGGTAATCATTCATTTCAGCAATCACTTTAGGCGACCACTGTTCACTAAATAGACTGAACTTCGAATCGAAATTTAGCGCTGTGTATGACATAGATTCTCCGTGAGTGAGTCCAAGCTTGAAGATATTGGCAGATATTCTCTAGTACCGCTACGCGGAATTCAAAATTCAAAATACCCTACGGGAAGCCGCTCAGGCGTCTACAAAATTCAAAACCATCTCATCATGGGCCTTTTAAGCATTAGGAATGATGCACATACTTCCGCCGTCAAGTACTAGGTAGGATTAGAGTTGTTAACGAGTAGGCGTTAAAGTTAGTCTAAGGATAAGGAAATTACCTCAACTATTTACGGCCATGCTGTGATTTTTATTGTCTGAATGTCTAGCTAAAATCATCTGCTTACGTCAGGTCTAATTCCATTTGGATATTACATCTTTCATAGGGGGAGGGCTTGCCAACAATTTTTTGAAACCCTAACTTTTGATACAGTCTAATGGCTGGTTCTAAAACTGTATTGCTTTCTAAATAAACTTTTTTGGCTCCTAATTCATGAGCTTTGGCGATCGCTGCTTCCCCCAAAAGTTGACCGATGCCACGACCTTGGGCTATTTCTGCTACTGCCATCTTTGCCAGTTCATAGGTCTCGTCATCTATTTTTACCAAGGCACAAGTACCCACAACTTCATTTTCATAACGGGCCATGTAGATATATCCACCTAGATCTAGAACCTTTTCCTGAGGATGTTCTAGATATTGACGATCCGTATCCTCCAACGTGAAGTATTTCTCAATCCACGCATAGTTCAAACACTTGAAATCTTCTCGGAATTCAGGTGCATAATCAATAATCTCTACCTGTTTGCATTCGCGAGTTTTGCGAGTTTTCTGAACACGATCAAAGAAGCTTTTTTCGGTCAAAAGGAACTCGACTTCTGCGATCGCCTGCCACAAGTCACACTGAGTTTCTGATAAAAGGTCTTCGATGGCTTGGGTGACATCGAGATATTGCTTTTCTAGCTGAGGCAGGAGTTGTTTCCCTTCATCCGAGAGTTTCACGATATTGACGCGGGCATCCTGCTGGCTCTTATCAGTGATAACCAATCCCTGACGCTTCATTTCCTTGACGATTTGACTGACGGAGGGATGAGAATGGCCAATAATTTGAGCAATTTCCGTAATGGATGCCTCCGTCTGATGCGAAAGGACGTAAAAAACCGGAAACCATTTGGGATCTAATCCAACGCCATAGAGGACATAGATTTTGGCTGCGTCCTCCATCAAGCGATCGCTCAAGCGGCGCAGGCGACTCCCTATCGCCATCTTGCCCGTTTGATGGTAAAAATCCATGAGCAAAGTTGATTACGTAGTTGGCTACGCATATCTTACTGCGAACTTGGCTGCGGTAGCCAATTGTAAAGATGCATAACGTGTCGCAATTTTACACAAGGCTTTTTACGTGGTTTCAACATTCTGCTTCATGAACGCTTGGTATTACCTTGGTGTCATCTTGACAGGTGGGCAGAGGATTAGGAGATTTGTAGCTCTGCTGCTTGTATGGATACTGGGTTGCGACAGATTTATAGCTGCAGGGTTTGTAGTATCTGCCGAATTGATGCGAGTTCCGATCTAGATTCTGCAGGAAATTTTAGGAAGTTTACGTTGGGCAGTGCCTGATGTTTGAGGAGAAACAAGGCTTTCACACTCAGAAGACGCACCGCTGAAAAAGATGTTTCGTAAATCTTTATGCCGCTTGCTGCATCTATTTCCCAAGGCAATTAGTCAATTGCTGTCAGCGAAATTCATTCACTAAAAAGCGTCGTCATTTACCCGCAATTCTGATTGCGTTCACAGGTCCTCCGTAGGACAAGGACAAGAAGCTCAGAACTTCTGTCTGTTGCCTATACGTTGTTCGCAGTAACAATGTGTCACGCGTCCAGGGTTAACGATTGGATGAGTTGGTCGCGATTGCTAAGCACATATATCCTTCGTCATGAAGCAGTATTGGCTATTAACGCTCCTGGCAGCAATGACGTTCGCTCTAGCGCCGACGCTGTTCCAGAAGGCGACATCTTTTTCGCAAATTTCTTCCCAAATTTCTCTTCCTTCTCACCCTCCTTTCAGTCATTGTGAGATATCCATGAAGCTTGACAACATTCCAGACTCTATGCGTGGCTTGCAGGCTAGTTTCTACAACGATCGCCAGCCTGTTTTTAATCAAAATGACTTAACGACGCTGCAGGACTTTTACACTGTTTCGCAGCTTGATCTTGATTGGGGCGATCGGGCTCCAGGCACCGATGTTCCTGGCAATAACTTCTCAGCCGTATTTGAAGGCAAGTTAGTTGCTGATCAATCCGGCACCCAAGACTACACCCTATATCTCAATACTGCGAATGATGAAGGGGTACGGCTGTATGTCGGGGACGAAAAATTAATTGACACTTGGAATAATCCCCGTTCAGGGGAGCTTAAGACAACTGTGTCGCTTACAGCTGGAGAAGCGGAAGACATTCGTCTGGAATATAAAGAAGGTACTGGCGAAGCCAATCTGAAGCTTGAATGGGAAGCTGATGGACTGGCACGGGAAGTGATTCCTGAAGAGAACTTTGTTCGTCATGGGTATGGAGCCGTCAATGAAGATGATTTGCTAACCATTCGGGTGGCAACGAACGGTAGTGAAGATTTTGAAATTGTCCAAAATCCAACTGAAGCTGATCACGACGCGATCGAGCAGCATACCTTTGCCAGTATTCAAGATGCAGTCGATCAGGCCGAAGCCTTGATGAATACAGGGCAAGGCGTCAAGATTCTCGTTGAGCCTGGTAAATATCGTGTCAGTGACTATGGCAAGAATGGCATCGTGTTGGGGGATAGCGACGCCAGAAATGCTGAAAACTTTGAACTGAATGAGCAAGGGCGAGAGGCCACGCTAGTTATTGAAGGGACAGGACCTGGGGTAGAGATTCTGGGTTCTGAGCAATGGCAAGATGGTTGGCAGCACTTGGGGAATGGAGTCTACAAGCATGAGTGGACTGAAGATTGGGGCTTTGAGGTGCAAATGCCTAGCAATCCCCCGATGGATCCCATTACCCATCGTCGTGAAGCAGTCTTTGTGGATGGTGAACGCCTTGAACCAGTCCTCTTTCAAGAAACAACCTACAACCGGTCTGCAGACACCTATTCTTTTGGCAAAAAGATTGACCCCGTAGAAGATTTGGAAAACGGGCAATTTACGGTCGATGAAGACGGTGATGCTATCTACATGAAGCTGCCACAGGGCAAGACTACGAAAGATAGTATTGAGGTAGCTCAGGCGGAACAGTTGTTTCGATCGGCTGAACCTAACAATAATTTGGTATTACGCAACTTAGAGTTTTCCCATGCCTCTAACCGTTATGCCCGTGACTATGCCTTCGGCGCTGTGGATATTGGGCCCAGCGGGCAAAAGTTAGGGGTGTCAGACAATATCGTCATCGATAATGTTTCGGTTCAGGACAACTCGGGAACGGGACTACGCTTGAGGAACACCGAAAATGTAACGGTCAGTGATTCTTCTTTTAACCATAATGGAGCCTCTGGAATCTCAACCCGCAATTTGGATGGTGTCTTGTTTAAGGGGGTTGATACTGAATACAACAATTGGCGGGGTGAATTAGGCGGCTATCAAGGATGGTTTGTCGCGGGCATCAAAAATCATTACATCGAGAATGTGACGGCTGACGACTTCAACGCCAGCAATAACTACAGTCACGGTTACTGGCACGATCTCAATGCCAAAAACACGCTCTTCGTCAATGGCACGACTGAAAATAATACTCGTCATGGCATTTTCATTGAGGTTAGCGATGGCACCCATCAGGTGATTGATAGTGTCTCTCGCAACAACGGTGAATCTGGGGTGATGATCAACACCAGTCCCAATGTCCTCTTGCAGGGCAATGCCATTAGCAATAATGGCGGCGGCGGGACGATTGAGAGCCTAAACCCAACGGATGGGGGCGATCGCATAGAGGGCGAAATTCGTATCGGTGCTCGTGTGGATCGAGAAGCCAACGAGCCAGAACTACCTGATGTTGTTGATAACGTCACCCTAATTGATAACGTTGTCCAGAACACAAGTGACAGTACAACCAATGAACTGATTGCCCTGTACGGCAACTCTGAGCGTTATCAGAACTTGCTGCAAAATGAGCTAGCCGCTAGCCACAATGTCTATTGGGATGCGACTGAAGAACCCAATTTTGCCTTGCGGTATGACAAAAATGTCCAGTTCTCAGAAGCCGATAATCAGGGCGATCGCTGGCTGGATGTTAGTAATCGCGAGAACTTTGAAACGGGCTCAACTTTTGAAAGGCCCCAACCAGGAAATGTTAAACCCCAGTACACAGGTTCCTTTGCAAGTACCTTAGCAAAGGGCGAAGATATCGTTCTCAGTCCTGATCAGATTGGCGTTAGCGACTCGGACAGTTATGCCTTTGATTTGACCTATACGCTTACCAATGAGCCCAAGCAAGGTAGCCTGCGATTGCGGGGTGTTGCCTTGAACAAGGATGACTCCTTCAGCCTTGCCGATGTTGAGCGTGGCTGGGTCAGTTACACCCACGAGACCAACAATCAAACTGATGATGCCCTACAATTGCGTGCCAGTGATGGTAAAAATCAGCTTGCGGCCAAAACCTTGTCTTTCACGATTGGCGACAAGGATGAAACGACGATGAGCAAAGGTGTCGGCAAATCAGCCACACCGCCCCCTCAATCAGCACCTGAGCCCAAGCCTGAGTCTGAACCTGAGCCTAAAGCTGAGCTAGAACCTGAACCCGCGCCCGCGCCTCAGCCCAAGCCTAAGTCAGAACCCGTACCTGAGCCTGAGCCCACTCCCGAACCTGAAGCTGAGCTAGAGCCTACACCCAAACCCACACCCAAGCCTCAGCCCAAGTCCGAACCCGTGCCTGAGCCTGAGCCCACCCCCGAGCCTGAAGCTGAGCTAGAACCTACACCTAAGCCTCAGCCAGTTCCCGAGCCTGAACCAGCACCCGAGCCTGACCTCATACCCGAGTCCGAACCCACACCTGAAGCTGAATCAGTGCCCACATCAGGACTGGTGGCTGAGCTCAACTTAAATGCAACTTCTGGCGATGTTGCTGTTGATAGCTCAAGGCAGGGGCGTTATCACAAAGGCAAGCTGCGCGGTGATGCGACCTGGACAGATGGAATTGATCAGGGTGGAGTAGCCTTTGATGGTGAAAACGATGTTATTCGTCTGAATAACTCAAGAGATATTAACCGGGGTATTCATAGCGAACGGACCATCTCACTCTGGTTTAAGGCGAACGAGTTACTCGATTCGGGTAACCAAAAACAAGTGATCTACGAAGAGGGTGGCCATATTCGTGGGCTCAATATTTATATTGAGCAAAATCAGCTCTATGTTGGTGGCTGGAATACCCCCAGCGCTGAGAGTGACTGGCAGGGTACATGGCTTAAAACGGATGACTTCTCGACGAATCAGTGGAACCATGTGGCCCTCGTCCTTGAAGGAGATGACACTCTTAGCGAAGACGCATTCCAGGCTTATCTGAATGGCGAAAAGTTTGGTGAAGGCGAAGGGTCACAGCTTTGGGAACATGGTGCAAAGATCGGTCTAGGCAGCATTCACGATCGCACTCGCTTTCACGATGGTCTTGCTGATCGGGGTCACGGTTTGGATGGGGCAATCGATCAGGTGATGATTTACAACAATGCGCTCAGTAATGATCAGATTCAAACACTGTCTGAGCCTGTATAGCCTCTATGAACCGTCAACCTTGAGGGACATGGCACTGCCATGTCCCTACTTTTGTTTATGACATAACCCGTTCCTACGCGCTGAAGATATTCTATTGAGGCGACATTTAGCGATCGCCTGCATAATATCCAACACAAGGCTGTCTCTACTCCACAAAATCTGCCATGGTCCGTCCCTTACTTGAACACATCCGCATCGTCCTGGTTGAGCCTGCTGGGGCCTTGAATGTGGGGGCAACGGCACGGGTAATGGCCAATATGGGCCTCACTCAAATGGTGTTAGTGAAACCTCACTGTGATGTGTGGGGCGAGGAAGCCCGACGGATGGCCGTTCATGCCGCCGATTTGCTGGAACAGGCCACGATAGTAGAGACGTTGCCGGAGGCGCTGACGGGATGCCTCCGGGCGATCGCCACGACAGCGCGGCCCCGTGCCTTGGACACGCCCTTGGAACTTCCGGAAGTGGCTTTACCTTGGCTCCTGAAAGATCCCAAGGTAGACATGGAGACGGCCCTGATTTTTGGCCCTGAGGATCGTGGCTTAAGTAATGAAGAACTGAACTATGCCCAGCGATTTGTACGTATTCCCAGTGACCCAGATTACCCATCATTGAATTTGGCGCAAGCGATCGCCCTTTGCTGTTATGAACTGGCCCGGGCTACGCAACCGCGTCAGCAGGTGCAAGCGACAATAATCCCCGCTGAGATGCCAGAAGGCGTGCCTTTAGAAAAATTTGAAGGGTTTTATCAACATCTAGAATCACTTTTGCTGAAAATTGGCTATCTTTATCCCCATACCGCCAGCAGTCGCATGGAGAAATTTCGACGTTTCTTTTTGCGATCTGCGCCCACTCAGCAGGAATTAGCTATGCTTAGGGGGATTTTGCGGCAGGTGGAATGGGCCTTGAAACAGGCCAGCATCAGGGCTTTACCAAACGAGGAACAATCGGCTTCTCGAGACCAAACCGAGACTGAGATGAAAGGATAAAAACAGCAATGACAGAAAATAGGAATTCTTCGAATGACAGTCATTCACCGTTTCGCCGATATGTTCCCCCTGCAAGCAACACCAATGGTTCTAACAATGGGCAAGTGATGCCCTTTCCTCAAGCCTCAAATTCACCCCCTCCAAATCGCCCAACGCGCTCATCTGAAACGCCTCAACGCAATCGCTCTGATCGCAGTCGCTCTGATCGCAGTCGTTGGCGACGCTGGGTCAATGTGACCCCGATCGCTAAAATCGCTCCATCGCCAGTGCCCCCTACCGAACAACGTCGCCCCGTGCCGTCGCCATCGCGTCAGGCACCGATTGCTCAACCTCAATCACCTGCACACACCCAGCATTCTGCAGAGGCTATCAGGCCGCCCTTAAACAGGCCGCCCTTAAACAGGCCGCCCTTAAAGACGCTCCCCCAAAACAACCGGCAATCGCTCACATCAATCCACAGCGTCCATGCCAGTCAACCGCCCAGAGGCTCCTCAGCGCCATCTGCTTTTGTGAGGCATCCTGCTGGGCCAACTCCTCAAGCTGGGCCAACCGCTCAAGGGCATGCATCACAAGTAAGTCCCTCTGCTCGTACTGACACCAACCCATCCCTAAGGGGGACCGCTCCTGGTCTATCAACTCCGATGCGTCCTCTCACGTCAGGCAAAAATCCGGTCAGTAAGGTGACCCCTTTGCGGCGGCGACCTGTTTGGTCTACCCCAGCAGATACCGATACGACGAAAGGACCGCCCCCACGTGAACGACGCTCAGCGCGACCCCGTGGCCGCAAAGCACCCCGCCCAATCCTATATGGCATTCGACTGCTAATTTTGGGCACTGGCATTGCCGCGATCGCAGGCACCGTGCTATCCACATTGAATTCGGGTAAGGAAGCGTCTGTTTCTAACCCCAATACCAACCGTGTTGCTGAGGCTTCCCCAGGTCAATGGGGACTCCGTAATCAAGCTGGGTCAGAGCTGAACCAGCCGCTCAACTTAGCCGAGGAACTCATTCACCTCGAAACCGATTTAGTTGGCTTAGGTGCCTTGACTCCAGGATTAGCGCAGTCTGTCTTTTTATATGACCTGGATACAGGCAATTATGTTGACCTTGAAGGAACCAGAGCACTCTCTTCAGCCAGCACGATTAAGGTTCCGGTTTTGGTCGCTTTTCTAGAGGCCGTGGATGCCGGTACGCTGCGTTTGGATCAAGCCGTGACGCTCCAGGAAGAACTCATCGGCGGCGGTTCTGGCGAGATGCAAACCCATCAATTAGGTAGCCGTTATACGGCTCTAGATGTAGCAACCGAAATGATCGTCAATAGCGACAACACTGCTACAAATATGATGATCAATCTTTTGGGGGGGCGTGAATTGCTCAACCGACGGTTCCAAGCTTGGGGACTGGAATCAACTATACTGCGCAATTCACTTCCAGATTTAGAGGGGACTAACACGACGAGTCCGGCTGATTTAGTTCGGCTGATGACGTTGGTAGACCGAGGCGAGTTGTTGGATGTACGTTCGCGCGATCGCCTATTCAACATTATGCAACGTACCTACAACCGCACCCTAATTCCTGATGGTTTAGGTGATCCTAGTGCGATCGCGTTCAATAAAACAGGTGATATTGGTACAGCCCTGGGCGATGTGGCTTTAATCGATGTCGCCAATGGCAAGCGATATGTTCTGAGCATTATTGTCGATCGTCCCCATAACGACGGACGGGCAAGTGAGTTGATTCGACGTGTGGCCGGTCGTGTTCACGAAGAAATGAAGCAACCCGTCACACCGATTGGGGGAACAGCTCCTGCCACCACCACCCCATCGGAAGCCTCCCAACCCGGTGAAACGCTGCCTAACGAGGGTGTTGTCGAGCCAGACTATTCCGGCAACAATTTCTATGAAAATCCTGGCGCTCCTAGAGAATAGGTCTTCTGACTCCACAACGAATAAAAGGCTACCGTACATATCGCCAGGGACATATCGCCAGGGCAAAGAATGCCCCGACGTGCCATAAGATTCGCTGTGTGCCATTCCCCATGAGCACACGGAATTATAAGCAGCCACGGTGGAAAATAGTGACTGCTTATGAGATTAATGCCTCTTTTGGTGGCCTCTTAAGGTGATTCCGGCTAGACCCACTGTAATGAAGGCAAGAACAGTACTGGGTTCAGGGACTGCCGTTGGTCGAAAAACGAGGCCGATAGGACGTTCTAAAACCGACTGATTGCTTGCCAAAAGCGTGCGATCGCCCGAATCAACATCAAACTTAAGGAGAGCCCCTGGATTGCTTTCATCCGTCAGATCAAAGCCAACGGTGTACAGATCATTGTCTGGGCCAAAGGCAAGACTGCCGATGAAATTGCTGCTGGGATCGGTCTCAGTGTAGTTGGTATCGAAAACCGCTAGTTCTTCGCCTGTACTGAAGTCGTAACTGCGGAGACCATTAGCAAAGTCACTGACGTAGAGGTTGCCGTCTTCTGGGCCAGTGACTAGCCCCAAAAAGCTCACAAAGCCAAAGCTAGTGGGGAAGGGCTCAGGCTGAGGAACAAATACCTCGCCCGCACCGGTCGTGATGTCGTATCGCAGTACCTGACTAGGGAAACCAAAGCTAAAGTCAGGCACACCATCCACGGCTACGCTACCTTGAGTGGTGACATAGAGATTACCATCCGGGCCAAATAACAGACCGTTAGGACCATTCAAACCCTCGGGGTCACTGCCATCACCGGCAGCAAAAACATCAATAAATTCGCCTGTAGTACCGTCGTACCGTAAAATTTCATCTGACAAAAAGCTGCTGACGTAAAGGTTGCCATCGGGGCCAAAAGCCAGTCCATATGGGCGAAATAACCCACTGCCCGTAGCGAACTGGTCAATTAAAGCTCCTGTCTCAGCATCAAATCTGTAGATGGCAGAAGTTTCAGGCGTGGTGCCGCTACTGACGTAAAGGTTGCCATCGGGACCATATAGCAGGGTGTCTGGACTCACAAACCCGTCAAAAGGCGAAACAAATTCACCCAGAAACTCACCTGTGGTCTCGTCAAACTCAACAATGTTGTTACCGCTCGTGTTACCAATCAATACGGCTGCTGAGGCTGGCGTTGCGATCGCGATAAAAGATACAAGGCTTCCCAGTAAAAGCCGCATAGAAGAAATTGCCATAGGAATTCAGGAACAAAGATCTCCCAAATTCTGCGAGTACACGCAAAAGAAAAGAGTATACGTCAATACAAAACCTTGCTGAGTTGATACCAATTTGCGAT
>JBCBTQ010000128.1:0-16346 GCA_039818605.1 Cyanobacteria bacterium J06639_14
ATCGGTCACTTTGACCTGTGGTCAGATGGTTCACTGCCCGATGTGCCCCTATGGTTCCAACCCATGACTCTTGCCAATTACCCAACTGCGGCGAAAATAGCGGGCAAGGCTAGATTCGTTTAATGTCAGGCAGATCGGGCGTCCATGCGGACAGGTTTGTGGTTTGCGGGTGCGCTGCCAGGCATTTAAGAGGCGTTGCATGGCTTCCAGACTGAGCGGCGTGCCATTGCGAATTGCGGTGCGACAGGCTGTTGCTACCAGGGCTGTCTCTAGATCGCCGCCAAGACTCAGTTCCTGGAGTGCCTCTGGGCTATCTTCTCGTTCCGCCAGTGGACTCGGAATGGTCCGTACGGCCCAAAGATCGGGGCCGAAGGGGTCCACGGTAAGACCAATGCGCTGGAGCTGTTCCACTTGAGCATCTGTGAGATGGGACAGCACGATAGGCGTATCTAAGGGCACAATTTCCCAGCGATCGCACAGTTCCTCATAAAGCACCCGTTCATGGGCGATGTGTTGCTCAATCAAGCACATGCCCGCAGGGTGTTCTGCCAAAATGTAGCGGTTATGAACTTGGGTCAAGGCTTTGAGGCCCAGGGGTAGGGGCTCGACGGTCGCTTCGTGGTTATCGCCGGTAATGGTTCGATACTCGCCACCCGGTTCTGCCAGTCGCAGCAATTGGGTCAAACTTTGTGCCCCTGTGTCTGCTGGCGATCGCGCGTAGAACCCCGTTAAAGTTTGCGAAATGGCGGTGTCAATCGCTGCTGACCAGATATCTAAATGCTGAAGATACACCTGTGATTTGTCGGAGGAACGGTGCCAATCAATCTGCTGCGGATCGGTCTGTAAATGCAAAAACGCTACGGGATAGCGATCGCGGGGCAGCGATCGTCGTAGTGTCGTCAACACCTGCTCTGTTACCTCTGGCAACTGTACGGGACGTCCATTCAGTGCCACAAAGATGCCATCCAAGCGACGACGATGACACCGATCCGGCAATCCCAGTAACAGATAAAGCTTGCCCTCTCCCTCATCGGCTGCAAAGGCAACCTGTTGGGCGGCCACAGCCGGTTGATAATTTGGCCTACTTGGCGGCAGGGGTATCGCCCTAAGACCTTCGGCGTTCGGACCTGGCTCAGGCAAGGTCACGGTCTGTTCCGTTTCGCGCAAATCGGTGACCTGAATGCGATGCATAACCTGAGGCAGTAAATGTAGAGCTGAGTTTCCAGGCCAGAGCGTAAACCAGGGGCGATCGTTCAAGATGGCCTGCCACGTCACATGGGGATGGCACAGGGCCAAGTGGTAGATGGTTTGTTGGATGGCTCGTAACTGCTGGGAGGCGGCAGGGGCCGCCTGCTGTCGGGTCGGCATGGGGTAGAACAGATCTTCGACAACGACGCGGGTGCCGGGAGCCATGGCAACGGGCGTAACGCTAGTGGGGCGGCCTGTGAGATCGCAGGTGACGCAAAAACCATTGTCTGTGCCGGGTTGAGGTCGACTACATAGGGTCAAGCGAGATAAGCGACTGAGGCTATGCAGAGCTTCGCCCCGAAAGCCGAGACTATGAATATTCCACAAATCAGCTTTAGTTGCTAGCTTGCTGGTGCTGTGAGCGGCAGCGGCTTGGCGTAAATCGTCGATGGCAAGACCACAGCCGTTGTCTGTTACTTGTATGCGCCAGGACGGCGATCGCACGTCTAATCCGATGCGTGAAGCACCGGCATCGAGGGCATTTTCCACGAGTTCTCGTACGACTGCGGCAGGAGAGTCGATGACCTCCCCCGCTGCCATTAACTGAACAACCTCTAACGGCAGTGGTTGAATGTTTGTCACTCAGATGATGTCTAAAATTAAAGGTGAATTAAAGGTGCTGCGATCGCGACGATACGGTTTGGCGTTGACTCGACTACAAACTTTAGTGCTGAAAGCCCTGAAATGCAACGGTTTTGTAATCCAAAAACGCAAATTGGTAGATTCCCTCAAACTCAGCGTTGATGCTGTTCCCTAATCTCTGTGCATAACGTGAGAGCGACAGCACCCTCTTGGCCATGTTTATCCTCTATCTGCCGATCGAATGCGGCACCATTGGGAATCGGCAGTTGGGTGAGCTACAGAGCGGGTGCATCCCAGTTTTGCAAATGGCCCTCATCCCCCAGCCCCTTCTCCCAAATTTGGGAGAAGGGGGGCCGGAGAAAGTCCCTCTCCTAATCCTGGGAGAGGGATTTAGGGAGAGGGCAAGATAGCTTGAATACAAAATTGGGTGAGCTACAGAGCCGAGTATCTAGGTCGAATTTTAGTTATTTCAAAACTTGCGCTAATAACTGAATCCCTTGCTCAATCTGATTTTCATTGAGCTGAGTATAGCCAAAAATAAATTCGCCTGTTTTGGGACTTTGTAAGTAATAGCCTTGAGCGCTAATTAGCCCGACATCGACACTCGCGGCTTGCTGAATGACTACGTTGTCTGGCAATGTTGTCTCAATTTTTGCCATTAAGTGAATGCCTGCATTTTCTCCCAGAATTGTGACACTGGAACCCAAATAATCTTGTAATGCCTTCACCAACACTTGACGACGCTGGTTATAGAGATGACGCATGCGTCGAATATGTCGTTCAAAATGACCTTCGGTGAGAAAATCAGCAAGCGCATACTGCTCCAACATAGGAGCTTGACGATCGCACAACCATTTGGCGCGACTCACCAGAGGGAGCCAAGCCTTGGGGACAACCAGATAACCAATGCGTAAGGCCGGAAAGAGGATTTTGGAAAAGGTTCCCACATAGATGACAGTATTGTTGAGATCGAGTCCTTGCAACGCTGGAATGGGGCGATCGCCATAACGATATTCACCGTCATAGTCATCCTCCAGAATCAATGTTCCTGTTCGTTGCGCCCATTGCAAGAGCGCCAACCGACGGGAAAGCGAGAGGGTTACCCCCGTAGGAAATTGATGCGATGGGGTGATATAGAGCAGTTTGAAGGGCTGTTGACATTGACTGAGGGCCTCGACATTCAAGCCGTCAGCATCAACTGGAATGGCCTGAAGTTTAGCGCCCTGCCCCATGAAGCAATACCGTGCCCCCAAATAGCTGGGCTCTTCCATGGCGACCCAATCGCCGACATCGAGCGTGAGGCGAGCAATCAGATCCAAAGCTTGTTGGGAACCATTAACAATAACAACTTGCTCTGGGCTGCACTGTACGGCTCGGGAACGTCCCAAATAATGTGCGATCGCTTGTCTCAGGCGAACATGTCCTGCGGCATCAGGGCTGTAATCCATGAGTGCTGAAGACGGGTGGCAATGGCGCATCAGGAGCCGTCGCCAGAGATCCATGGGAAACAAATCAGCAGCCGGATTGCCATAGCGAAAGCTAATAGTATGTTGGGGTTGCGGGCCTTTCAGGGGTGTCCCCACCAAGAGATCTGTCCCGAACCGGGATAGCTTGGTGAGAGGGGCTACTGCCGATGGGTTCGGCTGCATCGATTCAGTGTGTAAGTAGTCTTCTGGTAGTTGAGCGCTGACAAACGTGCCTGAGCCACGGCGAGCCTCTAAATAGCCTTCGCTCACTAACTGTTCATAGCTTTGTGTCACGGTCACTCGCGAAATTGCCAGCGACTGAGCCAACGCACGCGAGGGCGGTAATTTTTGGTTGGGTTGGAGACGTTTTTGTAAGACGGCACGGCGCAATTCTTCAGCTAGCTGCTGATACAAGGGAATGGCAGCGGTGCGATCAAGCGACAGAACTAAATCCATAGGCTGCAAATTGGACTTATTCAGAAACACTCAATTGGCTATTGATGCAGACCAATTTGCATCTTATCTTACCTCTATAGCCATCACACCCCGTTGGAGAAATACCCATGTCCACCCCAGAAATGCTACAAGCGACAGACCGGAGCAAAGTGAAGCGTTTACCGCAAAGGGGACACCACGAGCGAGACGTGATTCATCAAATTTTGGATGAGGCGCTTGTGATTCACGTTGGCTTTGTGGCTAACAATCAACCCTTTGTGATTCCCATGGCGTATGGACGCGATGGTGATTCCCTCTACATCCACGGTTCAACCGCTAGTCGCATGCTTAAGAACTTGGAGCAAGGGGTTGATATTTGTGTGACGGCTACCTTGTTGGATGGCATTGTCATTGCGCGATCGCTCTTCCATCACTCAATGAATTATCGATCCGTCGTGTTGTTTGGCCGGGCCACTCTGGTTGAGAGCGATGAAGAAAAGCTGCACGCCCTTCAAGTTCTGTCGGAGCAGATTGTTCCTGGACGTTGCGAACAAGCCCGTCAACCAACCCCTAAAGAGGTGAAGGCTACAAAGGTATTGCTTTTCCCGATTGAAGAAGGCTCAGCTAAAATCCGCAGCGGTGACCCGAAGGACGATGCTGACGATTACACGTTACCTATTTGGGCCGGACAATTACCCCTCAAACTCACCCCTGGTACGCCTATTCCGGATGGCAAACTGAGGCCTGATATTGCGGTACCGGAAAACCTGTTGAACTATCATCGAGGGGCCTATTAACGCTGACATAAGTGGGCCATAACGAGAATCCCCTGACAGCGTTCGAAGTGGTTAGCTTTGGGGGAGCCGGTACTTGACTCTTCTAGAAGTCTAATGGGGTTCGGAATTGTTCACGCCGACTTATCGAAGACTGCGATCGTGTTCCTCCATAAAACTAGGGCAATCTTGTACTTCTAATGGCCGACTCAACACAAAACCTTGGATGTAGTGACATTCTTGCTCTGTAAGAAACGCTTTTTCGGCTGGGGTCTCAACTCCCTCGGCAACCACTTTAAAGTTGAGTTGTTTGGCCAGCCGTAAAATTGAACTCACGATCGCTTGATTCTTAGGGTTTTGATCAATGTTCATAATGAAAGATCGATCAATCTTCAGCACATCAAAGTGGAAATGTTGGAGATAGGAAAGGGAGGCATAGCCCGTGCCAAAGTCATCAATCGCGATCTGAATCCCTACCGCTTGTAACTGTTTGAGTTTTTCTGCGATCGGATCAACATTTTCGACTAAAACCGTTTCGGTGAGTTCTAGCTTCAAGCAATGAGGCGATAATCCAGTCGAGTTAAGAATCTCCGTTGTCCGCGCTATAAAGTGGTGATCCATGAGTTGCTTAGTCGAAACATTGACCGAGATTGATATTGCTTCCCAAGGACTCACTCGCTGCCAATTCACAGCTTGCCTACAAGCCATTTCTAAAATCCAATATCCCAACTTGACAATAAAGCTGGTTCGCTCAGCCCAAGGGATAAAATCAGTAGGCGGAATGTCGCCTAAGTCGGATGAGCGCCAACGAGTCAAGGCTTCAAAACCTATAATTGCTTGACCGGAAAGTTCTAGTTGAGGTTGATAAACTAAGCGGAACTCCTGGCGATCGAAGGCCATAACTAAATCAAAGTTTCTGGCTCTCAGTAATCGGTCACGACTTTCTGACAGATTACAAACTTGAAGTTGTAAAATCTCTAAAATGCCATAGAGTTCTAGTGGATCAAGCACTTGTGTGAGATTGGTTTCGGTCACGATTCCTGCTAACAAGCCTTCCGAAGTTTTCACCACTAAGCGCCTAATTCGGAATCTTTGCATCAATTCTTGTGTCGTTCCCAACGCTTCTTCTGGACTGACTGATATTAGTGGGGTACTCATCACCTGTTCTACAGTGACAGCATTGAGATCTAGGCCTAAAGCTTTGAACTGTAAAATATCGCGCTCGGTAATGATGCCTACTGGAACTTGTCCAGAAAACTCAAATTGTGCGCCCCAATCTTCCGAATTTTTTTCAAGACTCTGAGGCTGAACAACAACGACACAACTAATATTGTAAGAAGTCAGACGTTGTACGGCTGCCCGTACTGAATCTGTCGGCAGCACGGTCACAACTTGGGGATTCATCACTTCTCTGACTAAACGAAAGCGGAGAAAGTAACTAGTATTGATCGCTCGGCGTAGACTAGAAACGGTAACTAACCCTTGAACCTGTTGCTCGGCATCAACGATAGGTAAATGGCGCACACGGCGACGTCGCATCAGGTTATAGAGAACAACCAGATCCGTAACATCTTCACGCATGAGGCTAAATACAGGTGAATTCATCACCGAAGCCGCAGCGGTTGCCTCAAGATTTACCTCATCTATTGTGAAGCGAACAATATCTCGCTCGGTCAAGATTCCCTGCAGTTTTCCGTCTTCTGTTACTAAGATGCACCCCGGGTTGCGGAGTAAATGTTGCCAATCATTGTGTGAAGCTTCTGATTGCCTGTACTCCGAAATTTCACACGCCTTATTAGTGTTCATCAGTTCAATCACCGTTGCCAGGTTTGCCTCGGGAGAAACCTGGGGTGGTGGTGGGAGGATTGCCTCTTCAGGAGAATCGTAAGAACTAGGAGGTTGACTCATTGTGATAATAAATGGCTACACCACATATACCCTATGTTTTCAACTTATTTAGGGGCATGTGTCGTCTTTTCCTGGTGAGTCTATTGAGCCAGGTTTTAGTTTAGATCGTTATGTTCTAAGAACAACCCTCACCCAAGTTCGACCAAACGAGCCCGACCAAATTGGGGCCTTTAGCCTACTTCTCCATCATTTTGCGTTTCATTGTTTATGTCGAGACTGAGTCATTCAAAGCAAACGAAATTACTTGATAATTCACGGTTCTCTAAGCCGATGGTCTCAGCTGCGTTTCCCCTTGATATAGGGCACACCCAATGACGCGGGCGTCTGATCGCGGGCATTACTCAACAACAAGGCCACCAGGGTCAATACATAGGGCAACATCAACAAAAACTCATAGGGCATCGCTTCTGAGCCCAGTGCCTGAATGCGAAACTGCAGCGCATCAGCCACCCCAAACAATAAGGCTCCGGCTAAGGCCCAGCCTGGATGCCAACGCGAGAAAAAGACTAAGGCAATGGCTATCCAACCCCGTCCTGCCGTGACCCCTTCAATAAACAGATTCAGCTGCACAACCGTCAGCACCGCTCCGCCGAGTCCCGCCAGAGCTGCCCCCATCAGCGTGCAGAGATAACGCCAACGGGTTACACTCAGCCCCGAGGTGTCCACCGCCGCAGGATTTTCGCCCGTCGCCCGAATCTGGAGTCCCCAATTGGAGCGAAATAGCAAGAACCAGCAGAGGCCAACCAGAATCACGCTGAGGTACACCACTGGATTGTGGTTAAAGAAAATCTGCCCCACAACTGGCAGCTTTGACAACATCGGAATTGGGCGGTCTACCAGACCCGTAATCCGGGCACTGCCGAGTTCCGGTTGAGCCCGATAGAGATATGTCGTTAGGCTTTGGCCTAATAAAACCAGAGTAATGCCCGCCACTACCTGGTCTGTGCGGCAGGTGATCGATAACACTGCCATCACGAGCCCCATTAGCAAACCGGCCCCAATACCGGCACCTAAACCGATCCAGGCAGATAGTTCGGACCATCCTGTACTTTGTTCTAGATAGTAGGTCGCCGTAAATCCGGCTAAGCCCCCCATCAACATCACCCCTTCTAGCCCTAGATTCATCACCCCAGACAGTTGGGTAATGATCTCACCTAACACCGCCAGCAGGACTGGAATTGCCAGCCGGATGCCTGCCGTCAAAATAGCGATGAGAAAGGTTATGTCAAAAATCTGTTCCCAGGGCATTCTGCTATTCCCCTAATTCTCCTAATCGCCTCGTTGAGCAATGGCCTGCCCAGCGAGGACCCCTAATACCAGGAGTGCTTGCACAACTCCAGCGACGGCAGCGGGTATTTGTAACGACACATTCAAGGTTTGCGCCCCAATCACCAGAGCCGAAAAGAGGACCGATGCGACCAAAACCCCGATTGGATTCATTTGCCCTAATAAGGTCACCAAAATGGCGGTAAAGCCGTAGTTATCAGAAATGTTCTGTTTGAGTCGGGTGTAGGTGTAGCTCACTTCAATGACCCCCGTTAGTCCGGCCAGTGCGCCACTGATCATTAACGCGGTCAGAATATGCTGACTGGTGTTAATGCCAATGCTACGAGCGACATTGATGTGCGCCCCGACTGCCCGCAGCCGCAAACCCAGAGGGGAGCGCCATAACAGTACGTAGGTCACCCCTACTAGCAACAATGCTAGTAATACTCCCAGATGCAATCGACTGGCAAACAAGCGGGGAATTTGAGCCGCATCCACAAACTTGGCGGATTCCGGTAAAAATCCTTCGGCATCGCGAAAGGGGACTCTGGCCGTGTACTGCACCATTAGAATGCCAATATAGTTCAGCATGAGGGTGCAAATAATGAGGTTGAGCCCTCGCTTGAGGTGTAGCCAACCGGCCACGCCACTCCACAGTAGGCCGCCGAGTACCCCTGCACTCAGCATCAAGGGGATTAATACGATACTGGGCAAGTTGGGTAGACTAAGCGCCACCATGCCACCCAGTAGCCCGCCGATGTGGTACTGTCCTTCGGCACCGATATTCCAAACGCGGGCCCGAAATGCGATGGTCAACCCTAGCCCGATCAACAACAGGGGAGTGGCTTTGAGGATCGTTTCGGTAATTTGCCGCGATCCACCAAAGGCCCCCAGAACTAGAACCTTATAGGCTGTCAATGGGTTCGCCCCACTGATTTGAATCAGCACACTGCTGAGCAGCAATGCCACTAAGCCGCCGATAACGGGTGACCAGGGCTGTAGCCGTTGCCACCCAGTACGCTTGTGAGGTGACTGGGAGAGGGTTTCAACGGTGGTAGACATCATCCTGTCTCCTGTGGATGGCTCACTGGATTCACGGTGGAACCCGAGACTAATTGTTCTGATGTGGGTGGTTCCGAGGTGGACGGTGGTGGCAATGATTTGCCAGCCATCCACAAGCCCAACTGATTGACATCGGCTGTTTCAGCGTCCACCAGGCCAACGATTTCGCCTTCGTAGAGCACGGCAATACGATCGCTGAGCCTGAGAATTTCATCTAACTCAGTTGAAATCAACAAAATCGACGCCCCGGCATCACGTTGAGCCATCAACTGACGATGCACATATTCCATTGCCCCAATATCCAATCCACGGGTAGGCTGAGCCGCCAAAATCAGGTTGTGCCCCTGGGAAAGTTCGCGGGCCAGCACAATTTTTTGAGCATTACCGCCAGACAGCGTACCACTGGTCGTTTGCACTGAAGGGGTGCGAATCATGAATTGCTGTACCAGACGAGCGGCATGGTGGGCCATCCTCTGCAACCGCAGCAACCCTCTGACATTGAACGGTGGGCTGTCAAAATTGCGTAACAGCAAATTTTCAGTGACCGAGAAGGCGGCAATCAGCCCCATATTGTAGCGGTCTGAGGGAATATGGGCGATCGCACCCTCGCGATAGACGGTGCCTTGGGTGGGCGATCGCAACCCCACTACAACATCTTCTAATTCGCGTTGTCCGTTACCATCCACTCCAGCAATTCCCAAAATTTCACCTGGGTAGATGCTCAAACTGACCTCTCGCAGGGCCATCTGTTGATGTTGACCAGAGACAACCAGATTTTCCAACTTGAGTCGCGGTGATAGCGGCTGAGCAGCGACGGCCACGCGTTCCGGGCGTTTCAGGTCCACTTCGCGTCCGACCATCATTGCGGCCAGTTGATGGTCATCGCAATCGGTGACGGCCACTGTCCCGACGGTGCAGCCATCGCGCAGCACGGTGACGCGATCGCACACTGCCAGGACCTCCTTCAACTTATGGCTAATAAAAATAATTGCCGTTCCTTGCGCGGCTAGTCCCCGCAGAATGGTCATTAACCCCTCGGTTTCCTGAGGCGTTAGGACCGCTGTGGGCTCATCGAGAATCAGAATCTTGGCCTGACGATAGAGGGCCTTGAGAATCTCGACCCGTTGCTGTTCCCCAACTGAGAGATCCCAAATTTTAGCAGCGGGGTTGAGCGATAGGCCGTAGCGCTCTGCTAGAGCCATAAGACGTTGGTGCAGGTGCGATCGAGATTCTTGAAACAGCCGGTGTGTCTGGCCCAGAATGATATTTTCGGCGACTGTGAAAGGCTCAACGAGCATGAAGTGCTGGTGAACCATGCCGATACCGGCGGCGATCGCATCTTTAGGGTCGTGAAATCGAACGTGTTGACCTCCCAGCAAAATGCTGCCTTCGTCCGGTGCGTACAGACCACACAGCACATTCATCAGGGTTGTCTTACCAGCACCGTTTTCTCCCAGCAGGGCATGAATCTCCCCCGGATAAACGGCAAAATCGACCGATTGATTGGCCATCACCCCTGGAAACCGTTTGGTGATACCTCTCATATCAACAGCTGGAGAGTCTGTGGGGTCAGCAGTTTTTACCATGATGGTGCCTGGTGAAGGAGACTACTGGGGCACAAAAGGCACTTCCAGTTCTCCCGAGGCAATCTTGGCCTTGGTTTCTTCCAGGGTAGCCAGCACTTCATCCCCCACATCTCCCTCAAAATCAGAGGTGACTTCGACTCGAATCACATCGTCTGGTACACCTAACCCATAAAACTGATTGGCGAACGTGTCGTTGGCCGTATCCTCCAACATCTGGTCAAACAAGGGCTTCATGTTCCACAGCAGGTTAGAGGCAATCACATCGGGTCCCAAAGAGGTCATCTCACCCACATACCCCGTCGCCACGCCATCGACTTCCTTGGCGGCCTCAATCTGTCCTAAGGTTGGCCCCTGACCGCAGCCAATCCAAAAGTCCACCCCAGTTTCGGCCTGGGACAAAGCCGCTTCTTTGGCCTTGGCTACGTCGTACCAATCACCGACGGCGGCACTGGTCAAGGTTGCGTCTGGGCGCACGGTCTGGGCACCGGCCAACATCGCTTCACCCATCGCATGACAGGCCGGGATATCAAACCCATACAGTGCCCCCAACTGCCCCGTTGCACTTAACTCAGCAGCAATCAGCCCGACCAAATAGGCCCCCTGATAAAAGGGTTGGTCATAGTCGGCCACATTTTCTGTGGTGCCATCGATCCCTCCGGCCCAAGCAAAGTTGGCCTCCGGAAACTCT
Organism: Cyanobacteria bacterium J06639_14; assembly: GCA_039818605.1. Classification (GTDB taxonomy): domain Bacteria; phylum Cyanobacteriota; class Cyanobacteriia; order Phormidesmidales; family Phormidesmidaceae; genus SIO1E4. The sequence goes on from JBCBTQ010000128.1 coordinate 11,015, forward strand.
TCTGCCACCTGCATGACAGCATCTTGGTAACTAAAAGAATGGGCCACAATCATTTCATACCCTTCCTCGGCATACTGTCGCAGTACGGCGGCGGCATCGGCGGGGTTTACACTTTCCGAGATCGCCACATCCACTCCTTCTGCTTCGAGTTCTTGAGCGGCATCAAACGCTGCCTGGTTCCAGGATTGATCCGCCGCTGGCCCACCGAGTACCAGGGCAAATTTAACGCCACCATCCTCAACCGTTGTCTCCGTCGGAGCTTCCTCGGCTGTATCATCCGCTGCGGGCTCAGTGGCCTCTGGTGCATTGGTGCCACAGGCCCCCAAAAAGGCAACCAGTAGGATGAGTGGCAAGCTGGCCCACTTCGGTTGAACGGAAGATAGGGAAAAGGATTTGATCATTGTGGAACGGTGGCCTCAAAATACGCTCTAAAAAATACTCACACGCACGAAGCAATCGTGCGCTACCTAGTTTGACATCTCCTGGATAGCTAATAAGTTGCCTGCAAACGACTGAGAAGATAATCCCCCGATTTGATCGGCGCATAGCGGGGAGGATTCTCTTCACTCTGACAGCTCGGGAAACAGACAATCTCGGCATCAGCATCAGGCTGACAGAAAAAGGCAATGGAGTAGCGATCGCGCCCTGCTTTCTCTCCATCCGGTAACGCGACCCGATGTTTGGTGGAGCGAAACACATCATTACTCCACCGCTGGGTCAAATCACCTGTGTTGATCAAAATCGCATTGGGAATCGATGGCGCTGCAATCCACTCTCCGTTTGCCAACTGCACCTCTAGCCCGCCTACATCATCCTGAAACAAGAGGGTCAGTGTGCCGTAGTCCGAATGGGCACCCGCTCGAATTTGTCCGGGTTTTGGCGGTGTTGCCAGGGGTGGGTAGTGTAACAGCCGCAGGGTATAGCCGCAGGATTGATGCTTGTTGACGATAAACGCTTCGGGCATGTCAAGGGCGATCGCAAAGGCTCGAAAAACTTGACTAGCTGCCGTGGCACACACTTCAAAAAACTCACTGATGGTGGCTTTGAACTGATCTTGACCCGCTGGCCATCGATTGACTACGAGCGCCTGTTTGCTGGCTTCTAGCCCCGCCGCCGCCACCTCACGTCCCACATTAAATGCTTCCTTCAAGTCCCCTGGCTGTGCCTCATCTAAGCGCTCTCGTTCAAGCCCCACATAACCCCGGTTGCTTGCTTCAGTAGACCAGGCAATTTGCTGCTTTTGGCCCAGGGGCAAAGCGAAAAACTGTTTTGATTGCTCAAAGGCTCGGTCAATTTCGAGCTGGGGGATACCGTGATTGATCAGGTAAAGAAAGCCGACTTCATGACATGCCCGGTAAATCGCCTGGGCCACCTTCTGCTTGCCAGCCGGATCATCCGTCAAGAAAGCAGTGAAATCAACAACAGGAATATCGACAACAGTACTAACGGTCATAAATCCTTCAAAAGGGTCCTAACGCCTGTGCGGAAACACCATTCACACTAAATTAGGTCGTATAAGGGATAGGGAATGTGTAACCTGATAAACACTTTAAGAAAAAAATATTTTCAAGTTTAGGAACGACTTACTTTTTCATGCCTATTCTGCAACCTGAGTTGGCAGCGTCTATTTGGGGGGACGAATCTATCAGGTGGCTGACTGCTGGGCGGATGCTGGGTGGGCGAAGATGGGATGGCTCCCTTTTGACGCAGCAGACAGGCAGCTATTTCACCGCGCCGGTTTAACGCAGGTTTTAACACGAAGTGTTTGGTGCAGAGCGAACGTAAGGGGCAACCGTTGTCCTCGATTATCGCTAGCCTTGTTTTTTCATGGCGGCTAATACACCGGTCAACGCCTCTAGTTGTGCGGTTATTTCTTTCACCTGTGCTGCGCTAATGCGATCGCTAAACACCGCATCAAGATCCGCTAACGCCGATCGCGCTGCGGCCATGAGACGTTCCCCTTTTTCCGTAAAAAGAATCTGCTTCTGTTTGCCAACCCCTTCTATCTGTTCCAGATAACCGGCTCGACCCAGCTCCTTGACTGTTTTGGCCACCATCTGCCGCGACACCTTCAAACGGCGAGCGATTTCGGCCCCATAGTTAATGCCGCAATCGAGAGCGCTGAGGAAATGAAGCATAGCTGGAGAGACCCCATCGAAACCTTCTAAGCAAAGCTGTTCAGCCACATACTCAGTGAACTGATCATGGAGTTCTATAGAGGCGAATAGCAGTCTCAGCGACTGGCTATCAGCCATGGAGATACCCCGATTTGTAAACTTGGTTGACATAGAAAAGGGATGGGTCTAAGTTTGATCTGTGTCAACCAAGTTTACAATGATGTCGTTGAAGGTTTCTATGAAGACTGCCCATTTTCTGCGTATCGCCCTGCTGTCGAATGCTGTTTTTTCGGTTGTCTGTGGGCTGTTGATGCTTGTCTGTCCAGGGTTTATTGGGAGTCTGCTCGGTCCCCAGATAGACTTGCTTTGGCGTTTGCTGGGGTTGGGTTTGCTCATCTTTGCAGCTGATCTGGTGCATCAGGCTACACGGCCACGGTTGCTTACCTGGCGGGCTCTCTATGCTAGTGTTGGGGATTTTCTCTGGGTTATCGGTTCCGCTGTCGGGCTGCTGCTATTTTCTAGCCAGTTTTCTTTGACTGGGGTCGTAATGGTGCTGGTAATTGCCGGGGTGGTTTGGGTCTTCGGCTACTGGCAGATTTGGGGCATTGATCGCGCCCACCGAGCAGCAAATCCGGCACTGTATCGACACTGTTTGGTGGTGCGTACCAAAGCGTCTGCAGCCGCTATGTGGCATGTGATTGAGCGCATGGGAGATATTCAGAACTATGCACCGTCGCTGTTGCGATCAGAGCTTCTGCATGATCAGACACCTGGGCTGGGGGTTGTCCGGCGCTGCACGGCTCAATCGGGCCGGTGTTGGTCGGAGGAGTGTGTTGCTTTTGAACCAGGACATTCGTTTACGATGCGCTTTGTTGCCGAGGCTCCCGATTTTCCGTTTCCTGTCAGCGCTATGGTGGGCGGATGGCAGGTGATGTCCGTTGAGGCTGGATCGGCGGTGAAGGTTTGGTGGGAGCTGGCTCCCCAGCCGCGTTTCCTGGCTCCCGTCTTGTTGCCTATTTTGGCCTTGGGTGCTGACCGGGATGTTGTTCAGGTGATTCGACGCATGGAGGACGATGCGTTAGCTCAGAAGCCGGACAGAGCCAGGCTTGAAACACCCCAAAATAGAATGACGGGGGGTGATATGAGTTCTAGGCATGAGCCTTGTTGACAGCAAAATTATTTACAGAGGATGCCGTGAGGTTTCATACGCTGTTTGTCTTGAGCGGTATTGCTTTTGGCTTGCCGTTCCTTTCGGGGCGTTCGGCTTGGGCTTCTGATTGCACAAACCGTAGCTATGTTCGCAGTCAACTCCAGGGAGAATTTCACCCAGAGGTTCCGCCTGCGATCGTGCAGCAATGTAGCCAACAAATAGTCGTGATCGTGGCAGACATCTTGGTTTCTGACCCCAACCCTGAATATCGTCGATTTGCAGCCCACACCTTCAGATTTCTCAAGGGAGAAAATTACCAAGACGTTGAACTGCCTGCTCTGCTCGATGCTGTTAGGTCAGACCCTGACCCTGATGTTCGGTACTACGCAGTCGTGAACATTTACTTTTTTGATTTAACTTCAGAAGCCCAAGCACTCGTGCTTTCAGTGATGTCTGAAGCCCTAGAGTCAGACCCTAGTGCGAAAGTTCGCCGGGGTGTCGTGATGAATTTTCCGCAGTTGACTTTCCTAGAAAAGGATTTAGTCCAAACTATGGTGCCAGTTTTGGTTGGAAGACTAGAGTCCGATTCGGATCCTGAAGTGCGCCGCAACACGGCGACTAGCTTGGGTGAGATTAGAGACAGTCAGAGTCTACAACTGGCCATTCCGGTATTACTCACGGCCTTAAAATCGGATGCTGATCCTGAAGTTCGCGCCGAATCAGCTCTATCACTCGGACTCCTGATGACAGAAAACGATCAGGATGAATTTAGGCAAGCGGTGATTTCAGAGTTGATCACCACCTTACAGTCTGCTTCTGACGCTGTTGTTCGTCGATCGTCGGCTTTAGCTCTCGATAAACTCATCCTTGAGAGTGATTTAGTCTTGCCAGCCCTCTTGACAGCAGTCGCTACCGATCCAGAGGCAGGGGTGCGTTCAGCTGCTATTTGGGCCTTAATCCAACGTTGGAATAAACCAGCCTTTTGGGAAGATACGTCTATGTCCCCAGCTTTTTCCTGGCTTCAACCCGCTAATCCAACTCAAACTAAAGAAGTTTTACAGGCTATTATCCCAGCGCTCGGCAAGACCTTAGCGTCCGACCCAAACAGCGATGTGCGTCAAAGTGCAGCCTATGCGTCGGGAGACATTGGTACTGCTTTAGTCCTCTTAAAAGACGAATTAAAGAATGAGACGTTATCGCAGGCAATTTCCCTACTTGCAAAGGTTCTAGCAACGGCTGAAAGCACGGAAGGACTCACAGAAGATGAGGTGACACTCATCCGTGAACCCCTCAACACCCTCAAGCAAGAACGGATGAATCGTCGGCTGCAAAGAATCGCCTGGGTGGGTGTTCCGTTTCTAGGAATGGGCGGACTGAGTTGGCTAGGCCGCAAGCGCTGGCGGCACAAGAAGACCCAGGCAACTCCTTTGTAGAACAATTTCTGTCTCGATAGGCTGAAGTTGATAGACCTATGAACTAGGATCAACGTAAATTCAACGCCGAGCCTGTTTTCGCTGATAGCCTGCCTGCGAGTCAACTGCGGGCTCAATAGGAAACCTCATTGAAATGAGTTGTATCCTTTGCCACACAAGGAATATAGCGCCTTAGTCTACTTCTAGTAGACTTTCCCAATTAGCCCGTGATTCATCAGCGGGCGGGGGTAAACGAAGCCAACATGGGGCCGTCGAACTCACGTAAGATCAGAATAAATATTCAGCCAGCCTTAGAGGATTCAAGTCATGCGCGCTTTAGCTAAATGGTCAGTTGCAGACTATCAGCACATGCGCGATTTAGGTATTCTTGATCATCGTCGCTGCGAACTCATCAATGGAGAAATTTGGGATATGGCTCCAGAAGGAGCATTCCATCGGTTTGTGAATCATCGAGGTGTTAACTATTTACGCGAGAGGATGAAGCTTAAAGCAGAAGTTTTCGAGGCCCATCCTATTACACTTGCGGAGTCTGAACCAGAGCCAGACATTACCATTGTGCGTCTACCCGATACTCGCTATCTGAAGCATCATCCATATCCTGAGGATATTTATTGGTTAATTGAGGTGGCAGA